>CAYYUE010000191.1:0-4238 GCA_964474745.1 uncultured Bacteroidaceae bacterium
TACATGGAATATCATATGAAAAAGAAAGAAAATCAATAATATAATGAAGATTTATTGATCTTTCGTATTGAAAAGCAAAATGGATATTATGGATAAGGTATATATATATATCAGGAATTTCATGTACCTTTGCATACATTCAATGGAATATTATAAAAGGCTTTGGAATAGCATAAGTTTATAGGTATTAGTTTTATACAAAAATCTTATTTCCAAAAACGGAAAATATTCATTTTTATGAAGAACCAAATAAAAGAAAAAAAGCAAGAAAACGTATTGTTTTTACAAAACGACAACTGTTTTTGAGACGTTCTTCATTATTTTCAATATATAAAAGTATGTTATCGATATGAACATAAAGGGATTGGACGAAATAATTCGTGCTGCATTACTTGAAGATGTTGGTGATGGGGATCATAGCACTCTTGCGTGTATTCCGGCAGATAACCAAGGGAAAGCCAGAATGTTGGCCAAAGCAGATGGCGTTATATGCGGTATTGAAATCGGTAAAAAAGTATTTGAAGCAGTAGATGATACTTTAAAAGTAGTAACTTATAAAAATGATGGAGATCACATAAGTAGAGGAGATCTTATCCTTACAGTAGAAGGCGCATCGGGATCGATACTTACTGCAGAACGTACGGCCCTTAATTTTATGCAACGGTTGAGTGGAATAGCTACACAAACCTGTGAAATGGTTTCGTTGTTACAGGGATTGCATACTCGTTTACTCGATACACGAAAAACAACTCCTAATATGCGACTATTAGAGAAATATGCTGTAAGATGCGGTGGAGGTACCAATCATAGAATTGGGTTGTATGATATGATTATGCTTAAAGATAATCATATTGATTTTTCGGGTGGGATAAGACAAGCCATAGAACGTACTCATGCATATTTGAAAGAAAGAAATAAAAAATTAAAAATAGAAATAGAAGTACGTAACTTCCAAGAATTGGAGCAAGTTCTTCAAATAGGAAAAATAGACCGAATTATGTTGGATAATTTTTCTCCTGAATTGTTGAAAGAAGCAGTAAAACGAATTGACGGGCAATATGAAACAGAGGCTTCAGGAGGAATTACAAAAGAAACATTACGAACATATGCAGAATCGGGAGTTGATTATATTTCTGTAGGAGCTCTAACTCACCACATTAAAAGTTTGGATTTAAGTTTAGTTGTATAAATATACTTGAACAAGGAGCAACAATATCTACTGACAGAATTGTACGAATAATGAAGAAACGTAAAAAAAAATGGTATAAAAAATGGTTGCGGAAACTCTTGTATTGGAGACCTGTACGTACCTTTTTGCATACGATTCGAAAGTTAGTGCTTCCCGGATTTCAGGGAGTTCCATTGTTTGATGTATTAAGTTTTTTTATTCGGGGATTGATGCGGGGTTCTATTGTATATCGAGCCAAAGCCATGTCATTTTCTTTCTTTTTAGCATTGTTTCCCCTTCTGTTATTTATGTTTACTTTGTTGCCGTATTTTCCTATCAAAGGAATTATACAAGAACTATATGTTAATCTTTACAATTTGCTTCCGGATAATATTTATGGACAGGTGATAGAAACCATGAATGATGCATTGAATCATAAACATAACACTTTATTGTCGATAGGTTTTATTGCTACGATTCTAGTATCGGTTAACGGTGTGGATTCTATAATACGAGCATTCAATCAATCTTCCAGTACTATAGAAACACGTAGTTTCTTTAAGCGGAAACTAATCTGCTTGTATTTGGTATTCATTCTCTTTTTACAGATAACGATTGTACTTTCTGTTATGTTGGGATATAAACGTTTTATGTTGTATTTATTAGGTCAAGGTATTCTGACGAAGAACTTTTTGTTTTACCTGATGTCTTTTGGGCGTTGGATTATTTCAATTGCACTCACCATGGCTGTTATCTCAAGTATTTATTATATGGCTCCCGTAAAAAAACAACGAATAGGTTTCTTTTCGGCCGGAGCTACCTTGTCTACCGTTTTGTTTTTTCTACTTACCGGTGGTTTCAATTATTACATAAGCAATTTTTCTCGTTACAATGCTTTGTATGGGTCTATAGGAACTTTAATTATAGTGTTGCTTTGGATTTATTTATGTTCAACGATATTGCTTATAGGATATGAATTAAACATTAGCATTGCAAATAGTAAAATATATAGAAAACAGTTTATAGAAGTGGAAGAAAAATATTAAAAAAGAAATTATCAAGTATATATGGAAATACGTATTAACGAAGGCATTGAAAACCGACTGGAAAAAGTAGTTTGCGAAAGTGATTCGGCTGCGAATTGCGGATCAGGTTTATTACCTGTTTTTGCGACGCCAGCTTTGGTGGCTATTATGGAACAAACCGCTCATACCAGTGTCGGTGATTTATTGCCTCAAGGATATACTACAGTGGGTGTTGAAATAAATGTAAAACATATGAAAGCAACACCGATAGGAATGAGGGTATATTGTGAATCGAAATTGGTAAAAGTAGAGGGAAAACGTTTGTTTTTCGAAATTAAAGCTTTTGATGAAATTGCACAAATTGGGGAATCAATACATGTCCGCTACATTGTAGAATCACAAAAGTTTATGAATAAATTGATTTGATAAAAAATAAAGATACGAAGATTAGAATGATCTTACGGTCGCTAAATAATAAAATTACGTCATGATTATAGTAAAATCTGAAAAGCAAACGATTCCACAAAACGATAAGTCGGATAAGTCTTTCAAAATGATAGCCAAAACCATGTATGGGTTAGAAGAAATTTTGGCGGAAGAATTGCGTGCATTAGGGGCAGAATCTATAGAGCCGATAACAAGGGCGGTTGCTTTTACCGGAACAATGGAGACTTTATACAAAGCTAATTATTGTTGTAGAACCGCATTGGCCATAATGAAACCCTTTGCCGAATTCGAAGCTAATAATGAGCAAGAACTTTATGATAATGTTTTTAAAATAAAATGGGAACAAATAATCGATGTTGATTGTACTTTTTTTATTGAATCAGCTGCGAATAGTAAAATTTTCAATCATTCCTATTATGCGGCGTTAAAAACAAAGGATGCCATTGTAGATCGATTTCGCAAAATGTTCAACCGACGCCCAACGATCAATACTGAGAATGCAGACTATAAGTTTAATTTGCATATTCGTGATAATAAAGTAACTCTTTTAATGAATAGTTCCGGTGATTCACTGCATAAACGCGGCTATCGCCAGGGAGTTGGAATTGCTCCTATAAATGAGGTGCTGGCAGCTGGATTAATACAATTAAGCGGATGGAAGGCCGATTGCCATTTTTTTGATCCCATGTGCGGTTCGGGAACTTTACTAATAGAAGCTGCAATGTACGCCAATCATATTCCGGCTCAATATTATCGTAAAAAATTCGGATTCATGAAATGGAAAGAATTTAATATGAGCGAATGGAAAAGTATAAGGGAGAAAGCTGATCGTGGTATATGTGAATTCGAATATGAAATATGGGGATCCGATATTAGTATGCAAGTATTAGAACAAGCAGAAAAAAACCTCAAGTTCACAAAATTGCATCATGATGTAATGTTATTTTGCGAGTCCATAGAAAATCAAGAACCCCCGGAAGGAAATTGTATGATTATTACCAATCCTCCTTATGGAGAACGTATCGCCGTAGAAGATTTACATGAAATGTACGCAATGATAGGAGATACGTTTAAAAAACTTTATGGCGAAGGGAAAACAGCATGGTTGATAACTTCTGATTTTGAAGCAATGAAAAATATCGGATTGAAGCCTTCGAAAAAAATTCAATTGTATAATGGAGCATTGGAATGTAGGTTTTTAAAGTTTGATATATATACCGGTTCCAGAAAAACAAAGCATCATGCAGATGAAGTAATATAATGGATTCAGGCTCTTCAGCTGCATATAATATATCGAGGGAATATAAAACTTAATTACTAATTGAATTGTTGTATGATATTATTAGCATTTATTCTTAATTTTATGAGTATAAACAGAGATGTTCAATATACTACGGATACTTTTATGACCCCGTCACGAAAAGAGCTATCTATTACATTTATTAAACATGCTAGTTTGTGCATAACTTATGAAGGATTATCAATTCAAGTAGATCCTGTTATGGATTATGTTCCCTATACCGATTATAGTAAAATGCCCAAAGCCGATGTTATTTTGATTACGCATGATCATTATGACCATTTGGATGCTAAAGCGA
>CAYYUE010000192.1:0-4128 GCA_964474745.1 uncultured Bacteroidaceae bacterium
ACATATAGTGAGCGCTCTACAATTATAATTGTAGAGCGCTCACTATATGTAAAACAAAATAAATACATTATCCTTTTAATGCTTCTGCGCCGCTTACAATCTCAATAATTTCGTTTGTAATAGCCGTTTGTCGAGCTTTATTATATGTAAGTCGTAGTTCTTTCAGTAATTCCGTTGCATTATCCGTTGCTTTTTGCATAGCAGTCATACGCGCTCCATGCTCCGAAGCCAACGAATCAAGGATAGCACGATAAAAATAAGAACGCAATGAAAGAGGAATCATTTCTTTTAAAATCTCCTGCTTGCTGGGTTCAAAAATATAATCGCTTAATACCTTTGTTGTCACATCATGATCCGTATTAGGGACTATCGGAAGAAATTGTTCTACCGAAACAATTTGCGTTAACGAATTTTTGAATCGATTATAAATCAATTCCACTTTATCATACTTTTTATTACGAAACCGCCCCATAATCGTTTCTGCAACCGTCGCAATATCATCGAAGTTCGGTTTGTCCAATATATCAATAAAAGAATCTGTTACATAGGGTGTCCGCTTACTAAAAAACTCGGTTGCACGCTTTCCGATTGTCATCAAACTCAACGAAACATCTTTATTTTTGTCTATATAAAACTGAATACGTTGATTCGTTTCTTTCAATACGTTAGAATTAAAAGCACCACAAAGCCCTTTGTTAGAAGCAATTACTATTAATAAAATTTTTCCGGGGTTCCGTACTTCATGATAAGGAGTCTCTATACCATCATCTACTTGAATATCCCCGATGATTTCATTTAACTTTGCCGAGTAAGGACGCATAGCCAGTATTGCATTTTGTGCACGACGAAACTTAGCAGCAGACACCATCTTCATAGCAGAGGTTATTTGCTGAGTAGAACTCACTGAAGCAATTCGGGTTCGAACTTCCTTTAAATTTCCCATTCTGTTTGGTATTACAACTCTCTAACTTCTATTTATTACTATATTTCATTGCTAAATCACTCGCTGTATCGCGCAATATTTTCAAATCCTCTTCCAATAATTTTCCCTGACGCAAATT
Source organism: uncultured Bacteroidaceae bacterium (assembly GCA_964474745.1). GTDB lineage: Bacteria > Bacteroidota > Bacteroidia > Bacteroidales > P3 > HGM05376. The sequence continues at coordinate 1,062 of CAYYUE010000192.1, forward strand.
CTCCAGTACATTCGGATAATTTTCTCTTAAGAAAAATAAGTATTCGCTTTCAAAATTACGTATCTTATCCACCGGTACATTCATCAGTAGCCCATTGGTGCCGCAATAAATAATAGCCACCTGATCTTCCACCTTCATAGGTGAATACTGAGGTTGTTTCAAAATTTCCACATTGCGCACGCCTTTATCCAGTACTGCCTTTGTAGTTGCATCCACATCCGACCCAAATTTAGAGAATGCCTCCAATTCACGATACTGAGCCTGGTCTAATTTTAGAGTACCCGCAATTTTCTTCATAGATTTTATTTGCGCTTTACCTCCCACACGCGACACGGATATACCGACATTGATAGCAGGGCGTACGCCTGCATTAAACAAGTTGGTTTCTAAGAATATCTGACCATCGGTAATAGAAATTACGTTTGTCGGAATATAAGCTGAAACATCGCCGGCTTGGGTTTCGATAATAGGTAATGCCGTTAACGATCCTCCTCCTCTTACTTTACCTTTCAATGATTCCGGCAAATCATTCATATTGGCAGCAATTGCATCGGATTTTATTATTTTGGCAGCACGTTCCAATAAACGGGAATGCAAGTAAAATACATCACCGGGATAGGCTTCGCGTCCAGGTGGACGACGAAGCAGCAACGAAACTTCACGATATGCTACGGCTTGTTTACTCAAATCGTCATATATCACTAATGCATGACGTCCTGTATCTCTGAAATATTCCCCAATAGCGGCGCCTGTAAAAGGAGCATAAAATTGCATAGCCGCGGGGTCAGACGCTGTAGCAACCACAATAATGGTATAGGCCATAGCGCCTTTTTCTTCTAAGATTTTTACCAGATTCGCAACGGTAGATCCCTTTTGACCGCAGGCTACATATATGCAATAGACAGGATTTCCTGCATCGTAAAAACTTTTCTGATTAATAATGGTATCGATGGCAATAGCTGTTTTCCCTGTTTGACGGTCACCGATAATCAATTCTCGTTGGCCACGTCCGATAGGAATCATACAGTCGATAGCTTTGATACCTGTTTGTAGGGGTTCCTCTACCGGCTGACGAAATATAACACCCGGAGCTTTACGTTCCAACGGCATTTCAAAAGTGTCTCCTTCTATAGGACCTTTTCCATCCACCGTTTCTCCCATCGTATTGATTACACGTCCAACCATTGCTTCACTTACTTTTACAGATGCAATGCATTTGGTCCGTTTCACCATATCCCCTTCATTAATAGCGTTTGATTCTGCTAACATCACGATTCCGACATTGTCTTCTTCCAAATTTTGGACAATACCTTGTTCTCCCGTTGCAAATTCAACCAATTCTCCCGACTGTGCATTATTCAACCCATAGACACGAGCAATTCCGTCTCCGACTGTAAGTACTGTACCAACCTCTTCAAGTTCTACGTTCAAATCAACATCTGCCAGTTGTTTCTTGAGTATTGCCGATACTTCGGCAGGTTTTATTTCAGCCATCTGTATTTTTATTTAATTCTTATATTCCTTTTTCGTAATTATTTTTGCTGAACTCCTTACGTAAGCTTGCTATTTGAGAACGCAAACGCGCATCGTATAAATAATTGTCGAACGATACGCAAAAACCGCCCAGCATTGTTGAATCCGTAACGGAATCTAATTCTATAACATGATGTGTATAATCACCCAGGAGTTTTATTATCATATTTTTCGTCTCCTCATCAACATCTATAGCGGTACGTAATTCGGAAAGCATGATATTTTTACTTGTGCGATACAAATCCATATATGCAGCCGAAATACCTTTTAAATTGACTGCACGACGTTTTCGTATCACAAAAGCGATAAAAAGCATTGTCAATGCATCAATATGTTTATCAAACAAATCTTGAGTAATGGCAACCTTTTTAGATTCTTTAATAACCGGATTGCTGAAAATCACATTTAAAACGTGATTTTCAGCGCATACCTTGTTTACCGTTTTCATATCGGAAAAGACTGTATCCAACTTATTCGTATCAGATGCCAATAAAAACAAGGCTTTTGCGTAATTTGTATTTATTCTGTAATTCTCCACAAACTGTTATTGCAAATTAAAGTTCTAGTTTAAATGCACTTTTTCTAATTCTTGTTTAATAAAAGTATTCGCTCTCTGTTTATCAGAAAGTTCTTGTTTGAGAAGCTTTTCGGCCATTTCAATAGAAAGATTTGCAATTTGGTTTTTTAAATCATGTAAGGCTTCCATTTTTTCGTAATTAATATTTTTACGAGCAGATTCCACAATTCGATCTGCTTCTTCGGATGCTTTTACACGAGCTTCTTCAATAATCTTTTCACCCGTTAAGCGAGCATTACGCAGCATTTCATCGCGTTCTTGTTTCGCTTGTATCAGTAAATCCTCATTATGAGCTTGCAGTTGCTTCATTTCCTCCTTGGCTTTATCGGCAGCTGTTAATGCGTCATTTATAGCAGATTCTCTTTCTTTGAGTGATTTTAATATTACGGGCCATCCAAACTTTGCCAAAACAAACACTAAGATAGCAAACGATACAGTCATCCAAAATATTACACCCAACCCTGGACTAATCAATGGACTATTCATTTCTTATGATTTTTTATTTCTCAATTTTTCTCCAACAATTAATGATCGGGAACCGTAACCCATCGTTACGGTTCCCCTATCGTTTTTGGAATTACATAAATACAATAAGTAAACAAACTACTATTGCAAAAAAAGCAACACCTTCTACCAAAGCTGCCGCGATAATCATATTAGAACGAATATCACCTGTAGCTTCCGGTTGGCGTGCAATCGCCTCCATAGCACTTTTACCTATGTTCCCGATACCAAGGCCGGCACCTAACGTAGCCAAACCGGCACCAATTGCAGCTCCCATTTTTCCAAATGCAGCAAAATCTGCTACAGCTTGTAAAATAACTAATAATGTTGACATAATATATAACTTTTATATAATAACTTCAGAATTGTTTCAAATAATTCTGTGCGGAACAACTCTGATTTGAACTTCATTTTTCCTCCCATCCATACTATACGGGGTCGCAAATTTAAAGA
>CAYYUE010000193.1:0-4094 GCA_964474745.1 uncultured Bacteroidaceae bacterium
ATAATTCCAATTATTATATACATATTCCAATTTGTAATAAAACGGAATTTTCGTTGGAAAATCGACTTGAAAAAAAGGATTTACCGAATTATAAAATTGTCCCATATATAGATTTACAGCACCTCTATAGCTTAAGGCTCCCATATGTCGATAACCTAATCCACAATAAATTTGACTCGGAGATCCAAAAGATATATTTCCTCCTATCCGAGCTGATATTGCATCTTTCATTTTTACTTCCAAACGCACATGATAATTGCCTTTTACCGTATCATAAGATAATGACGGATGAACAGAATGAATATTCGGATCTGAAAACAATCGTAAATAAGATGATTTTATATAATTCATTGTATAAAGATGAGAAGCTTTCATCCCAAGCAATTCCTTAATGTATCGCTGTTGCCCTTTATTAGCTCCGATTATAATAACAGAATCAATGATCGGTAACGGTTGCCCTATGATAAAATCAATTCTTCTGTTAACCAATTCCTCCTTTGATACAGTATCTTTTATAATTTCTCGTAAAATATCAATATTCTGTTTTACTTCGTTGTATCCAATTTGGATCACTTCCTTTGTATAGCTGAAATCAATTACACTTAATGGTGGCACTTGAGGTTCCAAAACCATACCTAAAATACTGCTATCCATTGTATAATTGGTCTCAATACCTACCATTCGCTGAATATAGCTGAGAGGATCTCCTTCTTTTGCTTCAGGATACTCATCGGAAACTTTTGAACCAATGATAATATCCGGACTAAACTCTTCTTTCATTTTTTGTATAGGGAAGTTATCGTACAACCCTCCATCAAAATACAAAACAGAATCATAAACAATCGGGTTAAAATAAAAAGGAAATGTCATTGATGCACGTATAGCTCGTCCTAAATCTCCTTTCGAAAAATAATAGGGTTTTCGTTTATTAATATCGGATGCAACACAGCGAAAAGGCACAAGCAAGCTATCAAAATTTCCTCGACTAACAGCATTTGCTCCTGCAAATATTTCCATAAATGCAAAATCAATAAGCACAGGTGATACTAAGCTCGACGGCATCTGAATGTGAAATCCTGATTTATCTATATTCATATTGGCTCCTATCCAACCGGGATTCGGATCTTCTTTTTTAAAAAAATACGAATATTTATCATCTATTCGGCCATTTATCCAATCCGAAAAACTTTCGGAAAGAAATATTTCCTCCATTTGGTCAGCGGTATAACCGGCTGCATACAACCCTCCCACAATAGCTCCTGCAGAAGTTCCCGTTATATAATCTATAGGTATTCCGGCTTCTTCCAAAGCGCGAATGACCCCTATATGAGCAACCCCTTTTGCCCCTCCTCCACTCAGCACCAAACCTACTTTCTTACGTGGTTTCTCTCGTTGTTGGGCTTGCATTGTTTCAATACAAAAAAATAACAAAAAGAATCCTATCATAAATAGAATCCTTTTTGTTTGATTTCTTTTGTATCGTTTTTTCTTCATTCGTCAACCCTGTTTTAAACACACATCATAAAACGCAAAAATACGTAATAAATTTACATTCTTTTTCCATTTAACAACACGATTTCCACTTTGTTACTTCCATATGCATAGGGCATAAATTCATAACTAGGTATAGGTTTTGTGATGTATATGTTCGCTTTTTTACCTATAGCAATACTTCCTAATTCTTTGCTCACACCCATGGCATAAGCGCTATTTATTGTTGTTGCATGAATTGCTTCTTCCGGTGTCATTCTATAATTAACACATGCAAATGAAAGAATCAATTGCATATTTCCGGAAGGGGAAGATCCTGGATTATAGTCGCTTGACATAGCTATCGGCAGGCCTGCTTCCATCATTTTACGAACAGGAGAATGCTTCATGTTTAAAAAGAATGCAGCTCCGGGCAATACCGTGGGCATACACTCCGAGTGCAGGAAAGCTTCTATTTCGGCATCTTCAACATATTCTAAATGGTCACACGAAAGAGCATTATACTGTACCCCTACTTGCACTCCGCCGGAGCATGCCATTTCGTTTGCATGAATCTTTGGACGCAATCCATATTTTAGTCCTTCTTCTAGTATTCGTGCGGTTTCTTCAACTGTAAAAAAACCTTGATCGCAAAATACGTCTACGTAATCAGCCAATCCTTCATTTGCAGCCATAGGAATCATTTCATTAACTACCAAATCTACAAATTCTCCTTGTCGGCCACGATATTCCATGGGAACGCCATGAGCTCCTAACAGGGTAGACTTAATGGTTAATGGAGATGTTTCTTTCAACCGCCGAATGACACGTAACATTTTTAATTCTGCTTCCGTTGTTAATCCATAACCGCTTTTGATTTCAACAGCTCCCGTGCCATATTTTATAATCTCATCAAGCCGTAACATTGCGTCATCATATAACTCCTGCTCCGATGCTTGTTGTAATCGTTTTGCCGAATTTAATATTCCTCCACCTCGATTCGCTATCTCTTCGTAAGATAATCCTTTTATTTTATCTATATATTCTATTTCACGACTTCCTGCATAAACCAAATGAGTATGAGAATCGCAAAATGATGGAAAAACGATTCTGCCTTGAGCATCAATTTCTTCATCAAAATGCATATCCCCAAGGTCTTTCATATAACCAAATGCAAAAATATGCCCTTTCTCTATTATCAGATACGCATTTTTTATGGTTTCCAGAGTTGCCATATCACTACCACAAACCTTCAATCTAGGAGTGTCTTCTACTTGTACCAGTTCCTTAATATTTTTTATAAGTGTCCTCATTTTTATATTGACTTTTATAAGGAATTATTCAATTCCGAGATTTATTCACACCTTTTTTTGATCCTAAAATAATATTTTTCACTCTTTTAAAACAATTGCCCCTGATCTCCTGTAGTTCGAATTTTACCTAAATGCTGATATGCCAACGGGGTCACTTCTCGTCCTCTGGGAGTCCGCATCAAGTAACCTTCTTGGATCAAATAAGGTTCATATACTTCTTCTATAGTTCCTGCATCTTCTCCTACTGCAGTTGCAACAGTAGTAAGTCCGACCGGACCTCCTTTGAATTTTTCTATAATCACACCTAAGATCCTATTATCCATTTCGTCCAGTCCATGCTTATCTACATTTAAGGACTGAAGTGCATATTGTGCAATATCTAAAGTAATGATCCCGGTCCCCTTTACCTGTGCAAAATCTCGAACCCTACGCAATAACAAATTTGCTATACGAGGAGTTCCTCGGCTACGACGAGCTATTTCCAAGGCCGATTCACTCGTTATAGGCACATTTAAAAGACTGGAAGAACGATTGATAATCTTTGCTAATGTTCCTGTATCATAATATTGTAATCGCGAAGTAATTCCAAACCGTGATCGTAAGGGTGCCGTCAGCAATCCAGAACGAGTGGTTGCTCCCACCAACGTAAAAGGATTCAATGATATTTGAACGCTTCTTGCACTGGGACCCGTTTCAATCATAATGTCGATCTTGTAGTCTTCCATTGCAGAATACAAATATTCTTCTACAATAGGTGATAATCGATGTATTTCATCAATAAATAAAACATCATTAGGTTCTAAGTTAGTCAAAATACCTGCTAATTCACCAGGTTTATCCAATACCGGCCCTGAGGACATTTTCATATTCACTCCCAATTCATTGGCAATGATATATGAAAGCGTTGTTTTTCCCAATCCGGGAGGTCCATGCAATAACAAGTGATCTAAAGGCTCTTGTCTCTCCTTTGCCGCTTGTACAAAAATCTTTAAATTATCGATAATCTGTTGCTGTCCTGCAAAACTATCGAAATACGAAGGCCGTAACGCTCGTTCTATTTCCCGCTCAGGGACTGATTGACTTTTACCCGTTGCATCTAAATTTTCATTCATTCAACAATAACAGATTATATATCTAATTTTCTCTTTTGTGTCTGCAAAATTACTACTTTTTTTTGTGATTTGATGTGGAGTTCTCTAGTTTTTTTACCAATTGGAAATTTAAATTTCATGGTATCTTCTTTTCCAAGTTTTATTTTTTAATACATTCTCAATAAGGCTTCATTTATACACTTATACTGTTCTTCCTACT
>CAYYUE010000194.1:0-3987 GCA_964474745.1 uncultured Bacteroidaceae bacterium
GTTATTATCCAGAAAAGAAATCTTTTAATTTTACCATGGAATTGCTATCCGGAAAAGGATTTTTATCATTAAAAATAATTAAGTCCAAAACATTTTATTTTCCTATTTCATATTCAACAATAATTGATTTATATTTTTATCCCGATTGATAGTTGCTCCTCACAACCCCGTTATAATGATATAAATACGAAATCAGAGAATTCACATACACAACAGGATAGCATATTCTGGTTTTCATCAAAATTAAAGGAATGTATTTTGCAAATATATAATGAACAATAAATTCTACTTCTCCAATAAAAATAATTACTTCTTATGAAAATATGGAATCAATGTAGAGACAATCGTACTAAAAATACTATATTTAATATTGAACTATCTATTAGTTAGTTATGGTTTTCGCAATAAACTTAGTACAATATGATGGAAATAGATCAATTATTTGATCATATAAGGAAAGAGCGCTATTATCACAAAAGAGGGAGATGGTGTTGATAAAGCTGGTTGCGAGATTCTTGCTGAATCCTTGCTGCTCCGTAGTGAGTGATTTGTCTCATACAAAAGCACAAACGGTTACGGATAAATAAAAAATGAGGAAAACAAGCTATTGCTGTTAAATGTACTATATTTAAAGATAAAAGTTTGATGAATCTTGTTGATTTGCCTATCAAAGAATTCGCAACCGTAAATATCTTGGTAAACAATCTTGGATAAACTCGTTGAAATCCATTCAAAATGGATATATCGTATTTTGAAAGATTTTTTAATTTTAATGTCCTTATTACATGTGTAGTATGCCAACTTGTTGTATTTTATATAGATAAATCCGGATATAGAAATATCGTCAATAGGATACTCGCTAGGAAGTGCTTATAAAAGTCTTAATACAGGGGTGTTTATGTTGTATCGAAAGTTGGGCTGAACCATAATGTCGAAAATCTGGTATACGATTTTGGACGGATGTATTTGCAAGTAAATTATTTGGAATCTTAAATGATTATTATACATGCTCTTAAAATAGTGTCGACTCACAAAATAGAATATCGTATGTTCAATATACCCCCATTAAAAATTGAACGAGATTGCTGATATAATATGTACGGTGAATCCAATTTCAGAGTCGGTAAATGAGCAGGTATTGCTTATGGAAGTGAGAGGAATCCAAACGTAGATTGGTTTTTTAATAATGGAAATATATTAGGGTGTTTATTTGAATTTGATAATAACGTAATTGTTTCAAATCCGATTCGAAACACTCCCAATAATTCAACTTTTTATAACGATATACCTCCAATATACTATAAAATATACGAGTATTAAAAATCTATGAAAAGTAATTTTCGACAGATATTCATGATTCTAAACATAGATATTCATATCGAGAAATATAATATGTTGACTTTTATTAACCAAACTGTTAGTTTGTTATATAATAGGTTAAATTTATTCTTTAACAACCAAATTTCATTCAAGTTGTTATATCCCTACTAAGCAATTTCAAAGTGAGTATATGAAAAAAAATACAAGTTGTTTTTTACTGTTATTTTTTACATCCGTTCTGTGTATGGGACAAAAGGTAAAACCGGTACAATTGGATAGCTTACCGCAATATTGGGCAGATAGTTGCTGTTTTGAACAAATATTACCTTCTCGTGATACGTGGTGGCAGCAATTTAATGACACTATATTACTTTCTTTGATTGACGATGCTGTAAAAAATAATTATAATATTGTTACCGCGATTAACAATGTAGAATTGGCAAGAACTCAATACAAATCCTCTTTGTCGTCTTTTTATCCGGATATTAGTTTGCAATTGGGGTATTCTCCTACTCGACAAAGTGCTGCGATGTATGGCTTTCCTGAAATTACAAGATATGGAACCGCTTCACTAAATGCCAGTTGGGAAATTGATATTTTTGGAAGTGTTCGAAAAGAAGCTGCTTACTATAAGAAAAGCTATATGGCTACTAAAGAACAATACTATGCTGTAATGGTCTCATTATGTGCGCAAGTGGGTGTTTCATATGTGAATCTTCGTACATTACAAAAACAAAAAGAAGTCGCATATAAAAACTTAGAGACCCAAAAAGCTACTCTCGATATTATGGAAGCTCGTTTTCGTTCCGGATTGGCATCACAACTGGATGTATCACAAGCAAAATCGGTGTACTACAGCACCCTATCTACAATACCTAAAATAGAGACTGCTATTTTGCAACAAATTAATCAAATTGGGCTTTTGGTGGGAGATATTCCATGGGAGCTTCGAAAACGGTTGCTTGAGCCAAAACCCATCCCTCAAATTGTTCCTGCTTTAACAATAGAGATTCCTGCGCAAGTAATTCGGCAACGTCCCGATGTTCGGGTAGCTGAGTTGCAAATGGATGCACAAGCCAGCCATTTAGGTGCTACTCGACGGGATTGGTTCCCTCAGTTTTTTATAACAGGTTCATTCGGATATATATCCAATGAATTTAAGGATTTCTTTAAAGAAAAAAATGTAACATGGTCGGTGGCTCCTGCCATGAAATGGGATATCTTTTCAGGAACTCAGAAATATTATGCCACAGAAGCAGCTAAAATTAACTTGGATGAAAGTATTGAAAACTATAATAATGTAATTCGAACTGCTCTTCAAGAGGTAGATAATGCTCTTATTTCATATCAGCAATCGCTTTTACAAATTGTTACTAATAAAAAAGCATTTCAACAAGCCGAACTTTCTTTGCAGCTTTCTATGGATTTGTATATGAAAGGATTACAAAATTTCCAAACAGTGGTAGACTCTCAACGCTATGTGCTTACTTATGAAAATGATTTGGTTAATAGTGAAGGTACAAGTGTAACCTATTTTATTCAATTGTATCAAGCTTTAGGAGGTGGTTATAAATTTGAAAATCAATAAATGGAACAACTATAATATAAGATAGTAGATATTCATGAAACAGATATAATGACGGTTATGAAACGACAAGAACGTATTACAATGCAAAGGATCGTTTTTTTATTGACGATAAGTATAATGTTAAGCTGCGGAAGCGGATTTGAAATGCCGAAGCAACAACCTCCCGATGTGGTCGTCGGGGTTCCTCAAATGAAAACTATGCCCAATTTATGGGAATACCCCGGTTATACACAATCGGAACAAACGGTTGATTTAGTAGCTCGAGTATCTGGATTTTTAGATAAGGTAGCCTATAATCCGGGAGATTTTGTTCAAAAAGGGCAGCTATTGTTTGTTATAGAACCTAAAACCTATGTTGATAACGTTACCGAAGCTGAACAAAATGTAAAAAATGCCGAAGTAACACTTCAATTAAGCCAGGTTACTTATGAAAAAACATTGGAAGCTGCTAAGAGCAATGCGATTAGTGAAATAGATTTGTTACAAACCAAAACCAATTTAGAACAAGCAAAAGTAGCTCTAACCAACGCGGAAACACAATTGGACTTGGCACGGAACACATTATCCTATTGTTATATACGTGCCCCTTTTTCGGGCCGAGTATCCAAAAACAGTGTTGATGTAGGCAATTATATAAATGCCGCTACAAGCCCTAAAACATTAGCTACCATTTATAAAGATGACAATATATATGTTAATTTTTCTATAGAAGAATATCGATACATTACATTAAAGCAAATGAATAAAAAGGGAAATTATAAAGTTTTTGTAACATTTACCGACAAAGAAAATAATAATTATGTTCGCGAAGGCATTATCGATTATACAGCTCCCAATGTGGATCTTTCTACAGGAACCCTTTCCATGCGGGCAATATTGAAAAACCCTGAAAATAAAATCAAAAGCGGGATGTTTGTGAAAATTAATTTATTGATTGATACCTTGCAGAATGTAATAGCTATTCCGGAATCCTCTATTGGAACTGATCAGGCGGGACGTTATGTTTTTATCGTCGATGATTCAAATCGGGTAACGAAAAGACAAATCAATGTAGGTATTCTGGATGCTCAAAACTATCG
>CAYYUE010000195.1:0-3970 GCA_964474745.1 uncultured Bacteroidaceae bacterium
TGTATATATTTGCAAAATTGAAATGGAAAGAATGGAATTACAAAATGTAGAACTTTTTGATGATAATCTGAAGTTGTATTCTGCGCAATTGGTTGATATTGAAAATGCAAAAGAATATATTTACTTGGAAACTTATCGGTTTAGTGAAGATGCTATAGGTAAAAAATTTTGTATAGCATTAGCTAAAAAGGCAAAACAGGGAGTTCGTGTTAAAGTATTAGTGGATGCATGGGGTACGAAACAAGATTCTGATTTTTTAAAGCCAATAGTAGAAGCGGGAGGTGAGGTCCGTTTTTTTCAAAAAATGACATACACATTTAATTTTATTTCAAATAACCACCGACGTAATCATCGAAAATTATTAGTTATTGATAATATTATAACCTATATGGGTTCGGCCAATATATCAGCTTATTCGTTGGTTTGGAGAGAATTAAATATTCGTATTCAAGATCGGATGGCTCGGTTGTTTAAAAAAGTTTTTTTAGATAATTATATTCTGTATAAAAAGTTTGATGTTGAAAAAATGCGTTTTAAACGTAATATTTTTTATAAACGAATGATTATTATGCAAGAAATTCCTTCGCGTAGTAGGCAGCGATTGCGTAAAAAATATGAATCATTGATTAATAATGCTAAAAAAACAGTAATAATAGAAACACCTTATTTTTTACCTAGTTCTAGGTTACGAAAATGTTTGATCTCTGCTGTAGCACGTGGCGTACATGTGATTGTAACTATGCCTAAAAATTCGGATGTTCAAACGGTTGATATTATTCGTCGACATTATTTAGGTTACTTGCATGAACAAGGAGTTGATATTCGGTTTTATGTGCCAAGTAATTTACATGCAAAATGTGTCTTTATTGATGGAGATACTTTTTCTATTTCGTCTGCGAACTTTGATTATCGAAGCTTTCAACACCAACACGAAATATCATTAATAGGAAAAGAAAATCAAATTTCGAAATTACTTCAACAGCATGTACATAAAACATTAGAGAATTGTGAATCCTTTGATTATGAAAAATGGAAGGAACGCACACGTTTTGAACGTTTTATGGAGTGGGTGCTTTTGCCCATAAGGTTTCTAATGTAATAATATGAATTTTGTAGATACTCATACACATTTGTATGATCAAATATTTGATAAGGATCGAGATCTGGTAATTCAAAATGCATTACGAGCTGGAGTTACAAAACTGCTATTACCTGCAATAGATAGTACTACAATTCGAGCTCAGCAAACACTGGCAGAGCAATATCCTAATGTATTTTCACAAATGATAGGATTGCATCCTACTTCTGTAAAAGCAAATTATAAACAGGAATTAGGGTATGTAGAACAATTGCTCAATGCAAGTCCTCGACAATACGTAGCATTAGGAGAAATTGGTTTAGATTTCTATTGGGATGTATCATATAAAAAAGAGCAAATGGAGGTGTTAAATTGCCAGCTGAGATGGGGATACGAATACCGAAAGCCTATTGTACTACACGTAAGAAATGCATATAAAGAAATATTTGAAGAATTAAATGTATGCAAGACAATATTGTCAGGTGGAGTTTTTCATTGTTTTAGTGGTACCTTGGAACAGGCGTGGAATGCAATTGAAATCGGATTCTATTTGGGAATAGGAGGTGTTGTTACTTTTAAAAACTCTGAGTTGGCTGAAATTGTAAAGCAGATACCTTTGTCGAAGTTGGTATTAGAGACAGATGCTCCATATTTAGCTCCTCATCCGTATAGAGGAAAACGGAATGAAAGTGCATACTGCCGTATTATAGCAGAAAAAATTGCAGAATTAAAGAATTGTTCATTAGAAATGGTGGCTGAAATAACAACTCAAAATGCAGAAAAAATTTTTGATATGAAAGAATAATTTCAATATTAAATCTTTATACTTCTTCAAGAATAATGAGCAGCATATCTTCAAATTTTTTGTATACTACAGCAGGCGAACAATCATAATTGTTTACCATAAAACAAAAGCAAATTAAATTTCCATTATTTCCAACAATATACCCTGCATATGATTGTATACCAGTCATATTTCCACTTTTTATATAGATTTCCACTTTTTTTTGCGAATTTTTCAACATGTTTTTTGCTGTTCCAGATTCGCCTATTTTAGGTAATGTTTGTTTGAAATCTTCAAAGTAAGGGCTTGATGCTATTTCTTTAAGAAAATTGCATACAAAATCGGTAGTTAGCATATTTTGCCTGGATAATCCACTCCCATCTACTAATTTAATTCCTTTAGGGACAAGATTATGCTCTTTTAAAAAGTTGTTGATTGCAAGTGCTCCGCTTTCAAAGCTTCCTTCTTGATAATTGACAAAGCCTAAATATTTATAGATACTTTCTGCGTAAATGTTGTTACTCGTTTGATTTGTATAACGAACAATATCCTGATATGAAGGAGAGAAATAATCAAATAAAATTTTAATATGGTTCGTTTTAAATGAAGCTTCCGATACATAGGGAGATGTTTCAATTCCGTTGTTGGATAAATATTTAGCAAATATTTCGGCACAGGTTTTTGGAGGATAAGGAATTGAACCACGTATTTTGAAATCTCTTTTCCCGAATGGAACGGTTCCTACATAACTGCGTATATTGCTATTAGGTTCTCCGTAAATTACAACGTTATCACCCGAATTGGCAGGACCTGTCGTTACTTCATTTTGATTGCGTATATCGATATTGCCAGGGGTTATTTTTTCAATAGTTGCAGGATGGTTCAAGCTGCTCCCTGCGGTGAAGTGAGCGAAATACATATTTTCATGAATATTTAATCCTGAAACTCCACATCCATAATAATTTCCAATATCCCCCCACATCCAGCTATCGTGGAGTTGTTTATTATCATATATTGATGCATCATAGCATATTCGTTGGCTGATTTTTTTGATACCAGCATCGCTAAGGGCTTGCTTCCAGATAGCAAACACCGAGTCGATGACAGTTTCTTTATATCGATATGATCCTAATAAGGGATCTCCTCCTCCAATAATGTATACGTTGCCTTGCAATAGACCATTTTCATCAATTGTTCCAGTATATCCTATAGTAGTTTTAAAACGAAAATTTTTCCCTAACTTTTCAAATCCGGCAGCCGTAGTAATTAGCTTTACAATAGAAGCGGGAACCAATGAACGATTTTTGTCGTAGCTATAAATTGATTCATTTTTAGTAATATTGAATACATTTATAGAAAACGTTGTAGAAGCCAGATGTTTGTCGTTTTCCAGTTTTTGTACATAATCTGTTAATTTATTACTTTGTGCAAAAATCGATGATGTGGAGTATAGTACCAACAGGAATATAAATATGTTGCGTGTTTTCATGCTTTTCTTAGATTAATTAAATTTCATCATGTTAAATAAAGGATTAATTTCCTCGATTATATTTAGTAATTTGTCTTTTCCAAATTTAGTAATGGCTGATGTTTGTATGATTATGGGTAATTCTTCCCATTCTTCAAGGAGGCGTTTTTTATAATTGGAAATATTGTTGGCGATCTCTTTTTGTTTTTCTTTATCTATTTTAGTAAATACAATGGAGAAAGGAATTCCTTTTTCTCCAAGGAATGCCATAAATTCTAAATCTATGGTTTGAGGAGGAATGCGAGAATCTATAAGAACAAAAACATTCATTAAATTTTCACGATGTATAAGATAATCGTTGATCATTTTTGACCACTTTTCTCGTGAACTTTTTGATACTCTCGCATATCCGTAACCCGGTAGATCGACTAAATACCAACTTTTATTGATTTCAAAATGGTTAATTAATTGAGTTTTTCCTGGATTAACTCCTGTTTTTGCTAAGTTTTTATTTCCAGTTAGCATGTTAATTAATGATGATTTTCCTACATTAGAACGTCCGATAAATGCATATTCGGGCTTGTTTCCCAAAGGACATTTTTTGTATGAAGAATTACTAATGATGAATGTTGCCGTTTTT
>CAYYUE010000196.1:0-3940 GCA_964474745.1 uncultured Bacteroidaceae bacterium
TATGAATTTACATGAAGTACTGTTTTTTGGGGGATTTTTACTCCTCATAACTCTAATGTTGGTCCTCGATTTAGGTGTCTTTCATAAAAAAGACCACATCATCTCATTTAAGGAAGCTTCAGTATGGACAGGTATTTGGATTGCTTTGGCAATGCTTTTTGCGGTCATTATCTATTACAATGCAGAATGGATTCACGACATCACTTCGATGGAGCAATTACAAGCTATAAATGCCAAACATGGGCATAATCTGAAATTAGATGCCGCATTGGGCTTGGAAACAAATGTTGAAATGTATCGCAAAGCCATGACTCTTGAATATTTGACAGGTTATTTCATTGAAAAAGCATTGTCGGTAGATAATATTTTTGTGATGATTATGATTTTTATCAGTTTTGGAATAGATCAAAAATACTATCATCGGATATTGTTTTGGGGTATTTTAGGAGCTATCGGATTACGTTTTGTTTTTATCTTTTTAAGCGCGGCATTAATCCAACGTTTTTCGTGGATATTAGCTGTTTTTGGAGGTATTTTGGTTATATCGGGAATCAAAATGTTTTTCGATAAAAAAGATGAAAAAATCAATACCGAAAGCCATCCCGTTGTAAAATTTGTTTCAAAATACTTTCGAGTTCACCCCAAAGGAGAGGGACATAACTTTTTTACCCGGATTGACAAAAAACTATATGTAACTCCTTTATTTATAGTGCTTCTTGTTATTGAATTTTCTGATGTAATTTTTGCGGTAGATTCTATTCCTGCAGTATTTTCAGTAACGCAAGATCCGTTTATTGTGTTCTTTTCCAATATCTTTGCCATATTAGGATTGCGTTCATTGTTCTTTATGTTGAGCAATGTAATGAACATGTTTTGGAGTCTTAAATATGGATTGGGAGTCCTGTTAACTTTTATAGGAGTGAAAATGCTGCTGCATACTTTTTGGGGTATAGAAATAGGTACCGGAGCCTCATTATTGTCGATATTATGTATATTAATTATAAGCATTTT
This sequence comes from uncultured Bacteroidaceae bacterium, assembly GCA_964474745.1. Lineage (GTDB taxonomy): Bacteria > Bacteroidota > Bacteroidia > Bacteroidales > P3 > HGM05376. The sequence continues at coordinate 1,012 of CAYYUE010000196.1, forward strand.
AATATCCGTACTTTTTCCCAAAAAGAAAAAATAAACTCTAAAATATAAAAACAATTGAAAATAAACTTTTTCGGAGCATTTATAAAAACGGAAAAATAGTTTTATTTTTTCATTGCTGACATAGGGTTGTCATTACATTCGTGTAATTTTGCAAAATCAGACAAAAGATGAGGGTACCGAACACCTCGACCAACTTCAATAAAAGTAAACCCGTAATTGAGTTGGGGATAACATAAAATAGCACATTGTTTTGGAGTATAGTGATCATAAAATGATAGATAAATAACAGACAAAATGAATATAGATTATAAAGTTGGGGATTTAATTTACGATGCAAATATATATGATGCCATGAATACCCACATCGATGATTTGCAATTTTACAAGCGATGGCTGCCCAAAAATAAGACGGCTTCTATCCTTGAATTGTGTTGCGGAACAGGCAGATTGACTATTCCCATCGCAAAGGACGGATATAATATTAGCGGGGTGGATCACACTTCATCTATGCTCGAACAAGCCAAAATAAAAGCTTTCGAAGCCGGAGTAGAAATAGAATTTATTGAAGCGGATATTAGAACCTTGAATTTGCAGAAAAAATACGACCTTATTTTTATTCCTTTTAACTCAATCCATCATTTATATCAAAATGAAGATTTGTTTAAAGCATTCGATGTTGTTAAAAATCATCTCAAAACAGGAGGTTTATTTCTGTTAGATTGTTTTAATCCGAATATTCAATATATTGTGGAACACGAAAAAAAACAAATAGACACGGCTGAATACACAACCAAAGATGGAAGACAGGTATTGATAAAGCAGACCATGCGATATGAAAGAAAAACTCAGATCAATCGTATAGAATGGCACTACTTTATTAATGGGGCATTTGATTCGGTTCAAAATCTGGACATGAGACTGTTTTTCCCTCAAGAATTAGATGCCTATCTGGAGTGGAACGGGTTTAAAATCACGCATAAGTTTGGAAGTTTTGAAGAAGAACCGTTTTGTGATGATTCTGAAAAACAGATATACGTTTTAGCATTTAAATAAGTAATATTTAACATAAAGCCACACCAATGACGATTACTCAAATAACAAATCATAAAAAACAGTATTTAAACCTATTGTTACTTGCTGATGAACAGGAATCTATGATAGACCGTTATCTGGAACGCGGCGATATGTTTGTACTTGAAGATACCGGTGTGAAAGCTGTTTGCGTGGTTACTGATGAAAATGATGGCGTTTGCGAACTAAAAAATATTGCAGTTATTCCGGAAGCGCAACGGCAAGGATACGGTAAAAAACTGATAAACCATCTGATTACCTGTTATTCGGAAAAATACAGCAGTATGATTGTAGGAACAGGAGATGTGCCAAGTATCGTTGAATTTTATAAAAGTTGCGGCTTTGAACTTGCTCATCGTGTAGAGAACTTTTTTACGGACAACTACGACCACCCTATAATTGAAAACGGGATACTACTCAAAGATATGATCTACTTAAAACGAGAAATATGTTTAAAAGAAATCCCAACAAAGCACTCGTAATTTTAACAAAAACATAAAAATTAAAAATATGGCAGAACCTTTTAAAAATAGGTATAACGAACCGTTTCTCCTCAGATTTGGAAAAGACTTGAAACTTGTTATCAGCGACTTTGATATTCACAAATTCGTATCTCAAGTAATGGACAATGAATGGGAAAATCGAGAACTGAAACAACGCTGTATGCACATTGCCAACATTCTGAAAACTTTCTTGCCGGCAGATTATAAAGAAGCAACTGTTAAAATATTTGAACTGTTGGATAACGTAAAAAATACCCTGCCCGATTTTTCAAAAATAGACGATACAAAATTTGGCTTAACGCTGGAATATGGGTGGATTTTGGATAATTATGTCGAACAATACGGATTGCACGATTACGAAACCTCTGTTAAAGCGATAGAAAAAATCACTCAGTTTACAAGTTGCGAATTTGCTGTTCGTCCTTTTATTCTAAAATATCCCGACGAAATGATGAAGCAAATGTTCGTTTGGTCGAAGCACGAACATTGGGGAGTAAGGCGGCTCGCATCAGAAGGTTGCCGTCCGCGTCTTCCTTGGGCAATGGCTTTGCCGAATTTGAAAAAAATCCTGCACCCATCATTTCCATCTTGGAAAACCTTAAAAACGACCCGTCAAGATTTGTGCGATTAAGTGTTGCCAATAATCTGAACGATATTGCAAAAGACAACCCCGACATAGTGATCAATTTAGTGAAAAAATGGCAAGGAGAATCGAAAGAAGTCGATTGGATTATCAAACACGGCTGTAGAACACTCTTAAAACAAGGCCATTCGGAAATGATGCAATTATTCGGTTTTGATTCTATTGCAAATGATATCCGCATTGAAAATTTCCAAATCTCAACCCCAACGGTTAAAGTTGGACATTCGCTGGAGTTCCGTTTTAACTTATCGAACCATAACAACAAAACCAAAATACGACTTGAATACGCCATTTACTACCAAAAAGCGAACGGAACATTGACAAAGAAAGTTCACAAAATCAGCGAAAAAGAATATGCCGAAAATTCCACAACACCAATCAATCGAAAGCACTCCTTTCGAGTGGTAACAACAAGAAAACTGCATCTCGGACTGCACCAAGTGGCGGTAATAATCAACGGAAATGAATTTGAAAAACATGATTTTGAACTGATTGAATAAAAAATGCTACGAAGATTGCGGGGGTAACGCCCCTGAAAATTGAAAATGTAGAATGCGTGGTAATCAAGAAATTATGTGTATCTTTGCACAGGAATTCCTCAATAATTGAAAATGTAGAATGTAGCGGCGTAGCCCTAACATCTTCGTAGAAAAAATAAAAAACGAAATACAGAAAAGGGGCGTAGCCCTAACATCTTCGTAGAAAAATGAAA
>CAYYUE010000197.1:0-3923 GCA_964474745.1 uncultured Bacteroidaceae bacterium
GTTGTCGAGATCATATAAAATACTACGAGAGAAATTAGCTCCAAGCATTTAATTTTTTGATAATAGAAATCCCTTATTTTAAATGCCATGTAAATAAAATAAGGGATTTCGAATTTAAAGATTAAATAGATAGCTTTATACCAAAGAAAAATGTACGAGGCAAACCGGGACCATAAATATATCCCGCGTCACGATAAGCACCTTTGTCAAAGTCTGATTGATAAGAGTTAAATAAATTTTGAACTCCTGCATTTAACTGTAAAGTAGAATTGTTTGATAATTGAAAGCTATATGCAATCTTTATATTTAGGTCGAAGAAATTTTGTGTTTCTACTTCTTGGTCTTCTTCGATATATCCTTTATAGTGTTGAATAAGCATTTTTCCTGTGTAGGTTCCGGATAACGCAATTTTTAATTTGTTTGAAAATGTGTAGTCTGTTGTAAAATAGCCATAATGATCGGGAGTCCGGAACATACGTTTTTGAGGCTTTATAGACGGATTTTTCGACCATGTTTCAGCCTTTTTATATCGACTTTGCTGGTATGTATAGCCCAATTGAAAATTGAATTTTTCAAATAGAGAAAATCTCACTTCCGTATTAAGACCTGCCACATAAGCTCCAGAACCGTTACTCCGTTCCAGTAACAAATTGCCATTCATATCGGTTCCTTTTTCAGTTAGTATAAAAACATTATTTAAATTCGTATAAAAACCTTCCATTAAAATTGATGTTAACAAGTATCCAAATTCATGGGTCCAATCCAAAGAACCGCTATAGCTATTTGAATACTCAGGTTTCAAGTCTTCGCTTAAATTGATGAGAGAAACAGTTCCTCCTACAGCCATGATATGTAGATCTTCATCGAAAGCTTGAGGGGCTCGAAATCCGGAAGAATAACTTAATCTACCTGTCAGGGATTTGGATATAGCATACCGAACATTAGCTCGAGGGCTAAGCACTACATTGTCGACTAAATTGTGTTTGTCTGCTCGTAATCCAATCAATAATCCGAATGTCTTGTTTTTCCATTCATTTTGGGCAAATGCACTAGCAATGTATACGTTTTGATGTAAAGTTCTATTGTACGACAATTGGATATCTTCTAATTTATTGATCGAATATTCGACTCCGGTGACAAATTGAGAAGGCATAAAAATTAATTTGTCAAATGCATAATTAAATTGCGCTCCGGTTACGGAACTTAAATCATTAGAGTTTCCATAGGCATTGATATCGTATTGAGTTCCGTAATAAGTATCTCTATTGATTTTTTGTAAGGAAGAGAATATGGATATCTGAGTTTTTGTGTCTTTTGAAATGAAATCGTAATGAAGACCTCCTCCATGGATATGATGTTCGGCTTGCTCTGCTACCAAAACCTGGTGAGGTAGTAATTCTAAACTGTCACCACCTCTTCGATATTCATACATTGTATGATATTCAGCAGTAATTTTTGATTGATTTGAAATTTTGTAATAAGAGCGGAACCCCAGTGAAAGTCCACGTAACTTTCCAATTTCAGTAAATCCGTCATTGTCATTATCATACCCCTCTCTGTTTCGAGACATCCCGTAAATATAGGCTCCTACTTTTCTGTTTGAAGAAACTAATGCCGCATTCATTGATGTGATATTGTCCCATGATTTATTTCCAATATAATTTGTAGTGTTTGATAGCTCTAATGAATTTCGTAAAGGTTCTTTTGTAATAATATTGATTACTCCTCCGATAGCATTAGAACCAAAAATGGCAGAACCACCTCCACGTATAATTTCAACTCGGTCAATCATTGATGCAGGAATTTGTTCCAATCCGTATACACCGGATAAAGAATTGAATATAGGACGACTGTCAATAAGTATTTGTGAATATTTTCCTTCCAATCCGTTGATACGAACCGCATTTGAACCGCAATTCTGACAAGTGTTCTCAACTCGTAATCCAGATTGAAAATTCAGACCTTCAGCAAGATTGCAGGAATTTGTATTTTCAAAAAGCATAGGACTTAGTACATTTACTACTGTAGCTGCTTCTTTGCGATCAACTTCACAACGATTTGCTGAAACGACGATATCTTTCATTAATATGGCATTTTCTTCTATTTCGAAATTTACTTCAACAGATGACTTCCGATTTAATGTAACAGTTTGTTCTTTTTGTTTGTATCCGACTAGCGATACGACAACGGTATGTGCTCCCTCGGGTAAGTTTGATAGGTGGTAATGACCTGATTCATCAGTAGCTGTACCAATTGTGCTTCCTTTAATAAATACATTGACAAAAGGTAAATGTTCCTTTGTCGAATGATCAAGAACATGCCCATGGATGTTTGCATCTGTTTTTTGTGCAAAATTTATGTTGCATGAAATACATGCAATAATACAGATAATAATATTTTTTTTATATGAATTTATTATTGATTTTTTCATTGTTTATTTTTTCCTATTTTATTTGTGTAATAAATGAATAGTAATATTAAGTACTATATTACTAATTAGGTAAGTTTCTTAAAAACTTATCTGAGTGTTAAAACTAATTGAAAATTTTAATTTTATGTACAAATTCGATAATATGCATTACACAAAACTTCTTCAATTATAATGATTGACTGAAGATGGTGTTAAAATGAAAATAATATCGATTGTAATGTTTAAAAAAGTAAATATGAAGGAGGAGCCCTGAATCCGTTTGAAATAAATTGGTAAACTTTTTTGTATTGTTGCAATTTGGGAGGTTGCAATATACATATCAAATAGAACATAAAAGCAACTCCTAAAATAGGGGTTGCTAATAATGGACATGATGAAATAAACGAAATAAATACACATTGATTTGCTGTATGAGTATGATTTGGCATACCATGCTTTTCAAACGGCAAATAAGGGTGCGAGTGTGTTACTACTTTATCCGCATATTGATGGGAGTGTATAAATAACGATGTTGAAACATAGTAGCACAAATAAAGAGCTATTAATGAATATCCTACTATATTTTTCACCCGTCTCATCATAAATACAAAATTACATGAAATTTTTTAATAAGAGAATACACAATGATTTTAAATACACGATTGCGATCAAATAATGTTTAAACTTCTTCGGTAAATAAAGATTTTCAGAATTTATAACTTGATTTTAATGAAAATACGATGTTATTTTATAGAAGGATTATTTTTTGCAGATATGGGATTCAGGAATGAGTTTTTATTTTGTATCCGCATTGTTTACAAAAAATGGCATCGGAATCATGTTCTGCTAATCCACAATTGATACAAATACGATTTAGTTCGCTCTCTTTCTCTTGAGTCTTTTTCTGCTTGTTATTCATCATTTCGGCACTAATTATTCCTGTTGGTATTGCAATGACAGAATATCCTAATATCATGATAATTCCTGAAATGATTTGTCCCAAATTCGTAACAGGAGTTATGTCTCCATAACCTACAGTAGTAAGAGTTACAATAGCCCAATAAATACCTTTTGGAATACTTGGTATAGATGGATTTATGTTCCCTTCGATAGAATACATGATAGCACCTAAGATAATAGAAGTTAGAAATACAAACATCATGAAAATAAGTATTTTGTGTAGACTCTTTCGTAATGAATAAAGTAAAATGGAAGCTTCTGTTAGAAATCGGTTCATGTTTAGAATACGGAAAACTCTTAAAACTCTCAAAATACGGATGGTAGTAACAGATTCCAAGCCAGGGAAAAAGATTCCTAAATAAAAAGGAAAAATAGATAAGGCATCTACAATACCAAAAAAAGAAATTATATATCGAGAGGGTTTTTGCATACAATAAATACGGAGCATGTACTCGATAGTAAATAATATTGTTAATAGCCATTCGATTACAGAGGAAGGAAGAGCCAAAAATGTGTGTAGACGAGGAATACTATTTAATATAGGAATAAAAGC
>CAYYUE010000198.1:0-3921 GCA_964474745.1 uncultured Bacteroidaceae bacterium
TTTAAGCCATTTTATAGATCCTTCAGAGGTAACTACCTACAGCATAGCAAATACTTATTTTAGTTTAATGGTTGTTTTTTATACAATTATCCTTATACCTTTTTCGGCAGCTATAACCGACGCTTATGTGAGAGATGATTTTAGATGGATGAAGGTTAGTATGAAAAAGTTAAACTACATAGCATTATTGTTTTCCGTTGCAATTATATTTATGTTGTTTATTTCAAAATTTGCTTTTCACCTTTGGGTAGGGGATAAGATCGTTATTCCTGTTAGCTTGTGTATTGCTCTAGTAGTCTATAACATAATGAGTGTCTTTGTTTCCCCTTATGCGAATTTTTTAGGAGGTGTAGGTAAATTGAATGTGTGGGTTTATATTTCGATATTTAAAATTGTCACTTTTATACCTGTAGCTATCTTTCTTATAAAATTATGGGGAACAATCGGACTTGTGGTTGCTATTATAGCAATTAACACTCTTGTAAATTTAGGTTTCGGAGTTTTACAATATAGAATGATCATAAATAAAAGGGCTGATGGAATATGGAACAGGTAAAAAAATAAAAGTAGCCATGATCTGCGGATTTTCGAATTCAAAACTGAGAAGTCATTTGGATTTAAAGCAGAATCGCTTCCTTTTTAGGAAGGTGATAAAATTATTCGGGTTGCCTGCCCGTGTCGGAGAATATGAGGATTTTGCTCCTTGGATTGATGGTTTTATAGCCGAATTTGAAAGAAAGGAGAATATTGAATTGCATATAATTTCGGGACATATTGGTTTAAAGACCAAAATTAAAGAGTTTAATGAAAATGGCGTTTATTATCATTTATACGACGATGAATTTACATCATTCCTGAGAATAATCGATAATGCTAAAATATGGAATAATCTTCAAAATAGTAGCCGTATCGTTAATGGTATTTTAAAAAACATACAGCCGGATATAGTAAATGTCGTAGGATTGGAAAATCCCTCTGTGGCAATCCCAGCTTTGCATATAAAAAATATACCCGTATTTGCCCTATGCCAAACTGTTTATACGAATCCGGATAGGAAAATTTATTCTAAACCTAAAAAATTGAATTGGGATTTGGAGTTGATGTTTTTTAATAAATTAAAATATTTTGGTGTATATAGTCGTATGCACAGAGATTTACTTATAAAAAATAATCCTGATGCCGTAATATGCGACTTTAAATTTTTGTGTCCGGTATTTCCGGAGGTTATCTCATTGGATAAGAAGTATGATTTTGTGAATTTTGCTATGTCTTTGGATTTTCGTAAGGGAGCACACGATTCGTTAAGGGCTTTAGCTTTAGTTAAAAAGAGATACCATGCAGTTCGTTTAAATCTTGTGGGTGGATGTAATGCTGAAAACAAGCAAGAGCTACTGCAACTAATAGAAGAATTGGATTTACAAGATAATGTTGAATTTACACCTTTCTTTGAGAAGCAGGAAGATTTGTTTCAGCATTTACAAAAGTCGAGATTTGCTGTTTTACCCTGCAAGATGGATGTGGTTTCCGGAACGATGATGCAAGCTATGTACTATGGTTTGCCATTGGTGGTATATAAAACAACAGGTACTCCGGGATTTAATGCTGTTAAAGAATGTTCTCTTATTTCGGAAATAGGAAATATAGAAGCATTAGCCGAAAATATGCTTTTATTGTTGGATAATCCCATAAAAGCCGAACATCTTAAATCGAACGCAAAGGAATATGTTCTGAGGGAAACCGATAATAAGGTTATAATTGATCGTTTGATAGCTGATTATGAAGCTATCATAGAGCATTATCATAATAATACGCCTATACCTAAAGATTTGTTGTTTGATATAACTAAATTCCAAATATATAGATAATGAAAAAAAATGAAGTAAAAGTTTCTGCTATTATAGAGTTTCTTGGTTCGGATCTGTTGGGTATAAAAGGTAAATTCGATGAAAATATGTATGTAGATAACTTAGCAGATATGGAACATGTTGATGAGTATACTCTTGACTGGATTAATCCGGATAGAAAAAATAAACAAGAGGTTGTAGAATCCTCAAAAGCAACAGTTTCTTTAGTTGATGAATATATTACTTATTCAGATATACTGGCTAAAAAATCAGCAGTTTTGCTGATTGTTCCGGATCCAAAGATCTGTTTGGCGAAAATAGGCCGGCATTTTTTTACAGATAGGATAAAAAGCACGATTCACCCGACTGCGATTATAAATGAGAAAGCATCCATAGGACACAATGTTTCTATAGGTGCGTATACTGTAATTGGCAATTGCAAAATAGGAGATAATACGAAAATTTATCCTAACGTCGTTATTTATGATAATGCAGAAATAGGAAAAAATACAGTCATACATTCAGGTGTTATCATCAGGGCGGATGGATTAGGATGTATTCGGAAGGAAGACGGAGAGTTAATAGAGTTTCCTCAACTCGGTAAAGTAATAGTGGGCGATAATGTTTACCTGGGTGCAAATATGCAGGTTGCAAGTGGAGCATTGAGTGATACGATTATCGGGGATGGCTGTAAAATTAATGCTTTAAGTTTTATAGGGTGTAATTGCCATTTAGGTAAAAATGTTTGGATAACAGGCTCTACTATGCTATCCGGATCTGTTATTGTTGAAGATAATGTCACGATATATTCAAGGGTTATTATTCGGGAACATATAAAGATCGGTAAAGGGGCTATTATTGGTATGGGATCAGTAGTAACGCGAAATATACCTGCCGGAGAAACTTGGTGGGGTTCACCCGCTAAAAGGAAATAATAATGAATGATAAAATAAAATCAATATCCATTAATCTACAAACTTCCATTTTGGATGCTTTGAGAAAAATGGATATTTTAAAGATTAAACTTTTATTGGTTGCAGATGATGATTTATTTGTCAGTCTGCTCAGCATTGGAGATATACAGCGCGCTATTATAGCAAATGTTTCATTAGACTCTCCTATTGCCGGGATTTTACGTCCGAAGGTAAAAGTGGTTACTGTCCATGATGAACTGGATAAAGTGAAGGCCTATATGCGAGAGAAAAGAAATGAGTTCATGCCTGTTCTGGACGATGCAAATCGTATTGTGGATGTAGTTTTTTGGAAAGATCTCTTTAGCAATGAATCTAATATATTACACAGGAATATTAATCTCCCGATTGTCATAATGGCGGGAGGGAAAGGGGCGCGTTTAAAACCACTGACGAATGTACTTCCCAAGCCTCTTATCCCTATAGGCGAACAAACTATGCTGGAAGATATTATGGATAGATTTGTAGATTGCGGTTGTCGTCGTTTTTATATCTCCGTAAATTATAAGGCGGATACAATCAAAAGATATTTTGAAGGGCTGAAATGCCAAGAATATGATATAGAATATTTTCAGGAAGATAAACCTCTTGGTACTGCCGGAAGCCTCCATCTTCTTGATGGAAAGATCAATTCTACTTTCTTCGTTTCAAATTGCGATATTATTGTAGACGATGATTATGCGGAAATATTAGACTACCATAGGAGAAACAGAAATGAGATTACTGTTGTGGCGGCGTTGAAAAATTATTCAATACCTTACGGGACACTGGAGACAGGGGAGGATGGTGTATTGAAATGTATACAGGAAAAGCCGAATTTAACTTTTAAAATAAATACGGGAATGTATGTTCTCGAGCCCCATTTGATTAATGAAATACCTCAAGATAGATTTTATCATATTACGTTTTTAATAGAGAAATTACTTAATGAAAAAAGGCAAGTTGGAGTATTTCCTATAAATGAGGGATCTTGGATAGATGTTGGAAATTGGGACGAATATTTTAAGTACATAAAGAAATAAGCATGTTATCTTACAACAGTGTTAAGGATAAAAATACAATAGAAAATTTTATTGGTATCGGCTTCTTATTAGGCCTTTTTTTAC
>CAYYUE010000199.1:0-3897 GCA_964474745.1 uncultured Bacteroidaceae bacterium
TTTTACAGTTTTTATAAATAAGATATTTAATGAATTCTTGATATTTATATGATGGTTATAATAACAAAAACAAAGAGTTTCTGTTTTGCTATGGTCTTTTTATTGAAGATCTTCGGTATACTTTAAGATATTATACGTACTTTTGCATTTCTATTGGATGTAAATACATAAGGTATAACCGGTAGATTTAGAAAAAATGCTTTTAATAACATATGAATTATGAGAAGAAATATTGTTGCAGGCAATTGGAAAATGAATAAACGCTTTGAAGAAGCGGATGCACTGATCAATGAATTAATGGATAAATTGGATACGGTATCCGAACTAAAAGCGGATGTGATTGTATGTCCGCCTTTTCCTTATTTGGAATTGTGTAGCGATTATTCTCAAGAATCTTATTTTGCAGTAGGGGCACAAGATGTAAGTCCGCACGAATCGGGAGCTTATACAGGCGAAGTTTCTGCATCTATGCTCGAATCTATTGGTTTGGATTTCTGCATTGTAGGACATTCTGAACGGAGGGCCTACCATAACGAAACAAATGAATCAATTGCACAAAAAATGAAACAATTGTTGAAATATAAAATTCGACCTATTGTATGTTGCGGTGAAATACTTGCCGAACGTGAAAGTGAGAAGCAATGGGAAGTGGTAAAAAAACAAATAAAAGAGTCCTTATTTTCACTTTCCGCAGAAGAATTCGGGAATGTAATTATTGCTTACGAACCCGTTTGGGCTATTGGAACAGGAAAAACAGCTACTCCGAAACAAGCTCAAGAAATGCATGCTTATATACGTTCATTGATCGCTGAACAATATGGCAATGAAACGGCTGAAAATACATCCATACTATATGGAGGAAGTTGTAATGCCCAAAATGCGAAAGAGCTTTTCGCAAATCCTGATGTAGATGGCGGTTTAATAGGTGGAGCTTCACTAAAAGCGGAAGATTTCGTAACCATTATAACGTCATTTTAATGGCTTGATATCAAAAATGTCAAAAAGAAACTGGCATCTTTTGTAAGATTTTCGATATGTATCAAAATAAAAAAGAGACTATTCTCAAACGAGATAGTCTCTTTTCTGTATATCGTTTTGCCTTTTTATTGTTTGGAATGAAGAACCTTAACCGCCTCGGTGGTTGCACGTAGTAGAGGGGTTGTAGATACTTTTTCCCCTGTAGCGTTGATCATCCAAAGTTGGGGAGTCAGACGCCCTGCAGGATAAATACGTAAAATTTCAGACGCCATGTTTTTGTTGGCGAACCATTGTTCCAGTTGGAATTCTATAATATGTCCAAATGGATAGTTCGGTAAATATAAAGGCGCATCAATCATATGGGAATAGATGCCGAGAATAGGGGAGTCCTTTTCGCCTAAAACAGGAGCATAGTATCGGTTCCATACTTTTTGAGCTTCGGCTATTACTTGATCTTTCAATTGTTCAGGTGTTGCATTCGGATTTTCATACAACCATTTCCAAACATACATATCCACAAGAGATACTCCCATAATTTCGTAACAGCCCCAAAAAATATCCAGGGTCTTTAAAAATTCTTTATTTGGATCGTTATTTTTGTAGTTCAATAATTCCAGATCGCGTTTTTGGAATATAAATGCCAAGGCTTCGGTAAATGCGGTATTAGGAACACCTTTCATGATGTAATTATCTACATCGTGTAACGTAAGGGTTTGTTCCACGTTGTGCCCGAACTCGTGAACGGCAATATTATAACCTTTATAATCCATTCCATTGTCTGCGATTCGAGTACGTAAACGAGCTTTGTCCGATTTCATGCTGGCTTCCCAGGCATGGCCGGCCCCCCGCGAAGGATCTACCGTAATATAGTTGCAAATGTATGCTGCTTTTTCTTTAGAAAATCCTAATTTGTCCAAGATAATGGGCAATCCCTTGCTAAAAGCTTCTTTGTTCGGATACAGGATGCGTGTTTTTATGCTAAGTTCGTCTTCTGAAATAGTACTACGACTTTTGAAGCCGTCATACCAAATATCGAAAGGTTCCAGATCTCTTCCTAAACGGTTGCTGATAAGCGATGCCACCTGTTTTACCTGTTCCGATCCTATGAATTCGGTAAACATTTTTTCAATTTCCTCAAACGAAAGTTCCATACTTTCATTGAAACTACGCTGGATGTAAGTAGGATAAGTTGGAGTAAATGCATCAATGGCTTGTTCCGCTTTAAAATTATTCAACCAATATTGATAACGTGTCATTGGCTCCGAATTGTAATCGGTTTCTTTTCCGTTTTGGTATACTTTATTTTGAAGAGGATTCCACTCATATTCATTATTATTGATAACACATTGAGGAATTGTTTGATTTACAATATGTTTCATTACCTGGTAAATCATGCGTTGTTTTTCCAATCCTGTTTCTTTGTTGGCATAATTCGATTTTAGTTCGTCGCGTAATCCCCAGTGTGTGATGAGCTTCATATCTTGAGGGAACAGTTTTTGATTGTTATTGTTAACCAAGTACCCCATCATGATATTGTAATTGGAAATATAGGAATCGGAAGAAGTTAATGCATTGGATATGTTTTGCATATATTCGGCCGGAACACGAGAGGTGAATACATCTCCCAAGCGAGCATATGCCCATTGTTGGCGGTCCCATTTAGAGCCGAGGGTGTTTTTCTCATCCAATGTGTAAAAGGGAAAGTTCAATATGGTAATAAAAGCGACTTTGTTTGCAAACATGTCGTCGGTAAGATGTGCGTATGGGTCGAAACTGCCAAATAGTTCATCAATGGGAGTTATGTCGGGTCCTACAACATGCAATGGTAATTTCAGGTCGACACTGATTTTATTATAGTTTCCCCATAATATTTCAAAATTGGTCTGCAACGCATTGGCCAGTTGTTGCATTTCCGCCTCCGTACCTACAAATTGGTCTTGGCAAAATTGAGAAAATTCCTCTTCAGATCCGTCGCTTGCAGTCCAAAGAGCAGCTGTTTGCGGTACCGAACGTTCGATTCGTTCCGATTCGGTAGCATATTTTTCTTTCAACAACCGTACGGTATTGTCAATGGCCGTTTGAGAAATGTTGCTCATGGTTTCTTTGTTTTCTGTTTTTTTCGAAGTGCATGCTCCTAGAAAAAGTAGTACTCCGATTAACACACTTGTTGCTTTTTTCATGTTCGTATATTTTTTATATGATAATTTGTTTGTTTTTAAAAAATTAATGTTTGGAAAATGTTAATCCGGCAATACTTACCTTTACATCATTTACGGTTAAAAGCTGTTGTGCACACGATTCCAGAGTTGCTCCGGTGGTAATCACATCATCGACGAGTAAAATATGTTTTCCTTCAATTGCTTCCGGATTTTGTATGGAAAATTTGTTATGAACATTTTCCCATCGATCGTATCTGTTTTTCTTTGTTTGAGTTTGCGTATACTCTGTTCTAATTAATGAAATGGTATTGATTGCACGGTTATAGTGTTGTACTATGCCTTTCGCAATTTCACAACTTTGATTATATCCTCGTTTTCTTAACTTCTTAGGATGTAGGGGAACAGGGATGATGATGTCAATATCTTGAAATCGTTTTGATTCGGCCAATTCTATGCCCATTTGTTTTCCTAAAGTGATGGCCAATGTGTTGTTTCCTTTGTATTTCATTTGGTGGAGCAACCGTTGTGCAGTACTTTTTTTTGAGAAAAAAATATAGGCGGTAGCTTTGCAGATAGGAACTCTTCCCCAAAAGATTTTTTCAACAGGGTTATTAACTAAATTGATAAAATCGGTTAACGGTAATTTTAATAAACATTCTGTACATATTTGATATTCAGAATTTAATAGGCTGTTTTCGCAACAATTGCAAATTTGAGGGAAAAATAGCCTAAAGAAATCTGTAGTTATTTTTGTTTTCAT
>CAYYUE010000200.1:0-3894 GCA_964474745.1 uncultured Bacteroidaceae bacterium
GTAATACTTTAATAACGGAAGAGATTAAAGCATTACGGAACGATATGTATCACATGTGCAAGTCGTATGTAGAAGAACATTCTTTATATGACAATTCGTTTGTTGTTCCCTCTACTACAACAAACGAATACTCTATTATTGATGTAAGTTATAAAGGTCACATGCTATTGGAGTTGACTCAGCAATGTTATTCTGTTCCGGATTTTTGTATATTAAGTGCCCATTGTTTTTATGAAGAAAATAGATCTTTTCTGCTCGAAAAAGCAATCGAAAATTTAGAAATAATGACTTTTAGCCAATTGGGTTCGTCTGAAGAACCCCTGGTTTTTGCCATTCGTACAGCATTACCGCAATATATACCGGGATTGATGCCAACACTTTTAAACATAGGTGTTACACGAGAGGCATACACTGGATTACGTAGGAAGTATACTCCTAGTATGGCTAATCGTATATATTTGAGCACATTACATAGTATTATAGATTTGTTTTCGATAACGGAAAAATTTGATGAAAATGATAGTGAGTTGTCGGTATCTATGCAATATGAACGTATCGCTAAAATGGAAGCTACAATAAGTTCTATGGAAAATGGCGAAAGATTGCTTACCGATGCTCTGTATCAGGTAAAAACATTTATGCAACGTATTCGAGATTTTTATATTGATAACCAAGATTCGATTTTAACATTTATGCAGGGAAAATGTGCGTATCCGTCATTTATTCTTCAAAAAATGGTTTGGACGGTAGGTAATAATAAATCGTATCCCGGAGTTCTTCATAGTCGTCATAGTAGAACCGGATTGGGAACACAAATAGAAAGTTACAAAAATATTTTTGGAGAGGAAATTATGACGGGGTGTATATCTTCCGAGGATACTGAATATTTTGATCGGAATGAAATAAAAGCTCGATTTCCCGCTATTTACCATTTCCATCCGTTATTAGAAAAACTTGAACGAAGATTTCAATCGCCCGTAACAATTGAGTTCGCAGTGGAAACGATTCCCAATAGAGCAAGTTTATTTGCTGTTTTACAACTTAATATGTCGGAGCTTACAGGACGTTCTGCATTACTTTCTGCGATCCATATGTATGAGAATGGAATGATTGATAAAGAGCAGGTTGTAAAACTGATACGTCCTTATCATTTACGTCAAATTATTTCGGATAGTATTGATGACGATTCATTGAAAAAGCTTACTTTTTTTGCAAAGGGACTGAATGTATTGCCCCGTACCGCTATTGCTGCTGTAATTTGTTTTAGTGCTGCGAAAGCTGCCGAGATGAAAAAACAAGGATGTTCGGTTTGCCTGTGTCAAGAACGATTTGTTCCTGAAGATACGATAATGTTGAACGAAGTAGATGCCATTATGAGTATGACTCCCGCTGCTATACATGTGGTTACCGCATGCAGAGGATACGGTATTCCCGCTTTTTTGAATTTACAAGCATATGGTATTCAATTGAAAAATAATATGCTTATTAATAGTGAAGGGCTGAAAATTCATGAATTGGATAAGATTACGTTATCAAGTAAACGTCAAAGCATTTATATAGGAGAAGCTGATTTTAAACCCGCACGGTTTATGAAATATTTGAACGGAGAATCCGTTGTCTTAGAACCCAAAGAAAAACCTGTTTTTGAAAATCTGAAAACGGCGTACCAAAAATATCAAGATATTATTACCTCGACTAAAATAAATTATATAGCTAATATTGATACATTAGCCCGGTTGATACGTTGTGATTTGAAAGAGCATCCTGAAACAGCTTATGAAGTCGTGAATAGCTGGTATGAACAAAATGCGGAGCGATATTTGGAGCAAGTATTGGAAAGTAAAATGGGTTCACATCAGGATCAATCACGAGTATTCGATTTGTTGGACAACGAGAAAAAAATTGATTTTTTTAAAAAAGCTATCTCAAGTTGTAAACAAAAACATTTGTCGGGATTACAGGCCGGGTCCTTTATGTTGGGCCGATTTGTTGCCAAACCCCTGCCGTATATATTCTGGAGAGAATTTTCAGCTCCAAAGTTAGCATATATGCTGAACGAGTATGTTCTTTATGAAAAATATCTTCAAGTATTGGAAGAAGTAGGAGAGACCAAACTTATGCGTGCACATTCCAAGATTGTATCCGATGGAATGCATGATCTTGAAATTGAGACATTCGATTTATATAACTTTATTCCTCTTATGCGTGTAAAAGCAGATTGGAAGTTAGTGGAAATAGAAGTTGAAAAATTAGACTCTAAGCAAAAGAATACTCTCCTTTTGATTAAAAAATTGTCGAGCTCCGTGGAAATTATTTTTGATTTGAATAAACCTTGGAATAAAGAACGCATGGAGCGCATGATGAAATTATAATGATATGTGTTATTTGCTGAAATCAAAAAGTACCCCCAACTCCTAATTGAATTTCAAATGTGTTTTTCTCTACAGGTGCAAAGTATTTGTAATTTGTATATCGATAATACCAGTACCCCCTCAATAAGATGCTGATGTTTTCAGTAATGAAATACTCAAAACGAGGTGTCAGAATGAGCATATTCCCGATAGAAGTATTTCCTTGTGCATTGAGATATAAATCATTATGTACTGAAAAAAAATCTTCACCATGAAACCCTTTCCATGTATAAATCATATATTGACGTAATTGTAACGAAATTAAAAAACGTTCTCGAAAGCACGTATTGAGTTCCCATTGACTTCCTAAGCCTTGCCCCATGTTATAATCTCGATCGATATTACGAAAATAATCGGAATAAATACCTCCTAAAACGATCGCATTAATATAAGCTCTGCATTGAATAGTCCATGATTTATGTTCTTTTTGATACAATAGTCCTGTTCCATATGCAACAGGGATTGCTAACTCATAAGGAAGTTCTTCTGAATTGGATTTTATCGGACGCGAATTGAAATAGTTGAAATGTTGAAATAAACCCCATGTGAGATCCGAATATTCTCCAATATCATATGTATTGCTTATAAGGGTTCCTGTCAGGAGGATTTCATTAATAGCTGGTTGTGAAAAAAGAGAGAAAGATGTTTGAAACTCGAAAAATTCAAAAGGTTTTCGAATCCGCTCTTTATGAGCATTCCCATATTGAGTAAGTACCGTAATTCCCATTGCATTTATTGATTGGAAAGGCTTTTCAGATGAAATTAAGTATCTATCCGTTATGTATGCCGACAGTCGAAAAGGAATATCAGCTACTTGGTAATTATTCTTCCGACTTTGATTCGGTGTTACCCACCTATTGATAGCATGGAGTGGTGAAATAAGAAAACAAACCGCTTCTCGAAACACGCGATCCCAGCCTCTACTTTTCGGACGTATAGTTAATGAAGATAATCGGAATAGTACTTCCCCTAAAGCATTCCCTCCGAATCCGGTGGCTAAAAAATCATTTATTGCAGGCGGTTCATTTTCTAGAAAAAATTCCCATATGAGACTTCCTCCCATTGAATATAAAATTGACTGCTGGAAATTAAGTCCATTTGCTCGTGCTGCCGAAAAAAACAGAGAACCGTTGTAAGGATGAAAAAATAAATTAGTAGATAAATTATCATTGTCCCATACCATACCATTTTCAAGATTATGATCAATACTCCTCGGTGTAATTTGTGCATATGAACCTTTTAATACAAACTTGTCAAAAGCCCAAATAGTGCTATTTATTACCAACCCTTCGGCTGCAGGCAACCAATAATTTTTATGGACATTACTATCTGAGATTTGATATAAAGAAATCGATTTTTGAATGCATTGCGACTGTGCTATACAGGATGCTGTAAATAAGATATTTATGTAAATGGAGGTAATTTTATACAATTTCACGCTTCTTTTTTTTAAATGTATAGAGCTTATATAACAAAATCCGCT
>CAYYUE010000201.1:0-3892 GCA_964474745.1 uncultured Bacteroidaceae bacterium
AGATTCCATTGATATGTATTCATTATATAAAATCACATCTATATCATTTTTAAGAGTGCTAATAACAGCTTGTATCGAGGCTATTTCCGCATCCATATTTCGAATTTCATTATGTATAGATTCTTTCAAATTTCGATATTCTATCATCGTCTTTTCTTTTTTGGAAATTATTTCTTGCGATTTTTGAACCTGAGATATTTTTCGACTTTCATCTTTCAAACGACTCTCTAAAGCAACTTTGTCTGAATAATCAAATGAATTCCATAAAAATTGTCTTTTATGTTCTTGTATATAATTTTCAAGATCTGATAATTGTTGCATGCAAACCGCCTTATCTTCATTTCGAATTTGTTGGTTTTGTAATTCTTTTTCTATCCATATTTGAACATCAGAAATGGTATATAACACAGTTTCATAATTTTTAATCTCATTGTTTTTCAAACATATATCATTATCTACATCTATTGAAGATAAAGGTATTGGATGGTGTGTATTTCCACAAAGCGGGCACGAAACTCCTTCCTCTAATGCATTCGCATAATTACTCAATTTTTGTTTCAGATGTAATTCTTGTAATACTACCTTTTCTTGGTTTAATTGCTGTAAAAATTGTTTTTGTTTTATCTTCAAAATCTCACATAGCTCCTCCAATGAAACCGGTGTATGTTGAACAAAGCTAAATTTCGAAGCCTGAGTTTGTAATCCAATTGATAATTCCCGGTCGCTCTTTGTTAATCTTGTTAATTTTTCAGCTACAATCTGCCTATCCTTTTCCAGCATTTCATACTTGGAATACCATTGTTGCAACTGCATTAATTCATCTGAAGAAAATGTTGCCGAGGATAATTGTTTATATTGCTCATTTAAAAAAGCTATCTCTTCTTCCAATAATCGAATTTTATCTAAGCCAACTCTTTCTCTATCCATTAATCCCAATTGTTTTTTATGAACAACTTCCAACGCTTTTTGTCGAGCATCTACCTCTATTACTTTTCGTAATTGTATAATTTTGTTTTGCAATTCATTTCTTGCATTATATCTCTCTTCACAAGATTGAAACGCCATCTGTATTTTTTCAAAAGCTTCTTTTTGAACCACATAGTCTTTTTGAGTTCTTTCTTGTTGCATACAGGTTTCCAAAAGTTGTTTTTCTATATTTTGCAAAAGCATTAAATCACTCCTAAATAACAGCATACATTCGTTATATGCGTTCATCATTCTTTCGTTTCGTTCCATTTCATTGTTTTGAACCTCCAACTTTTGCAATTCCAACATATGCTTATCACGTTCTTGAAACATAGTATATATTTTTTCAAAAAAAGCATTGTTTTCCATCAATAATTTCAACTGTGCTTCTATTTCCTTTTTACGAACTTGTAAATGTAAAAATTCTTGTTGCATTTTTTCTAAAACTTCTTGTGAAAACTCTTCCAGCTGTGATAAATTACCATTTATATTTTCTAATTCCAATTCCGTGGCTTTAAGTAATATTCCTGTTTTTTCTGACAAGTCATACTGTTGTAATTCTTTGAATAATTCTTTCAGCATAGTAGCTCGCTCAGATCCGCTCAACTGTAAAAACTCTTGAAATTTACCTTGCGGTATAATGATCACCCTGCGAAAATTTTCATATTTTAATCCTATGATATTCTCAATGATAGCATCATTTTTCTGCATATCTATAGGAATCCACTGATTTCCATTTTTTTTATACAAATTACGTGTCGCTGTTTTTACATCTTTAAAATCCTTTACATTACGTTTCGATTCCACGGTAATCCTATAATGCTCATCCTCTTCTCCTGCTAAAAATTCAAAATCAATCCATAATCTATTCGAACGCAAATTCATCAAATCATATTTAAATCCCGTTCCTCCAATACGTTCCACTCGGTTATATAATGCATAAATAATTGTTTCTAAAATAGTAGATTTTCCACTACCCACTGCTCCAAATATACCAAATAAACTTTCAGAAGTAAGTTGTTTAAAATCGATAATTTGAGCTTCCTCTTGATAAGAATATATTCCTGACAAAGTCAATTTCAACGGTATCATTGTAATGCTAATATTTCATGAAACAATTGTATAATTTCCTGATTAGGTTTTTGCCCTTTTTGCGACTCAAAAAAATGAGTGAACAATGCATCTTTATCGTGTATGATTTCATGCAATCGAGAGGTCTTGTTTTCCTCTATAGTTGAAGATTTTATATATGGACGTAACGTAACAATTTTATTATGTACTGCATATAATGACTTCAATTCTGTGGGAGTCAAGTAAGTATCCGTTTCCAAAGTTAAATCAACCCATACATTCTGATTTTTACACAACCATTGTTGAGCCTCATTTACATTTGAAAAAAACTTCGAGACCAATTTACATCCCGACCTAAGAGGAATCTTTTTCGTTATTACTTGTTTTCCGGGTTCTATTTCTGAAATCAACACATATTTCTGTTGCTCGCTTTCAGCAAAACTATATTCTAAAGGACTCCCACTATACCATATTTCACGGCTTTCCAAGCGCTGACATCTATGTAAATGCCCCAAAGCGACATATTGAATTTCAAATGGGATATTGTTTGTATAAATAGCTGAAGCTCCTCCTATATTAATTCCATTTTCATCATCAGGTTCTTGAGTTTCCTCATCATCTCCGTCTTTTGTTACAAAAAGATGTGCCACCAACAAATTCACCCCTTTATTATCACAATATTTTTCACATATTGCTTTCCATTTATTTTCCAAGATATCACGCAATTGCTCATCTTGTTTTTGATCTCCTAAAAATAATTTCAACCGTTCTTGGTTTGCATAAGGAGTATATAAAATTCGAATCGGGTAAGTTATTTTAGGCAATTGGAATTCAACAAATCCAAATTCCGATTTCAAAATTTGAATGCCTGAATTGGTAACAAAAGGTTCCAAAATAGAGTTAGGATAGCCCAATAAAAAAATTCCTGAGATATTAGCTAAAGCTTCAGGAGATTCTACTCGTTCAGGCGAATCATGATTGCCGGCTAGAGCCACCACTAATCTTCTTCCGTTATCCGATAAAGCTTGTAGTGTCTCGTAAAATAAACGCTGAGCCATACTTGACGGAGCATAAGTATCAAACAAATCTCCAGCAACAAAAATTACATCGACCTGTTCTTGATTTGCAATATCTACAATTTCTTGCATGACATTTTCTTGCTCCTCAAATCGCTCTTTATCCAACAAACGTTTACCCAAATGCCAATCGGATGTATGAAGAAATTTCATCGTATATCATTATCTTTAAGACTCATTTTAATTCGATTTTCATCATGAAAACCATATGCAAAAATACAATTTTATAGTCATAAAAAAGTGTTTATTTAATGGATTCATTATAAATCAATTTCTTGATTTTCAAAAATTATATCATATCAATACCCTATTTTACGAAAATAAAAAGCTCGGGCAAAGGGTAAAATTTAAATAAACAAAAAGAATTATCCTATGTTATTATTTCAAATCAGAACAACAGGATATGAGCAATACAACTAAAGCATATTAAACAGTCAAAACAGCACACTTATTACAAAAAATAAACATTAAAAAAAGATGACACATGTTTGCAAGTGTGTTAATAAATTCTTGTAATAGAACTTACTAATAAAATGTATAATACAAAAAAAATGTATCTTTGCATTAAAAACATTCCAAAACTTTGGTTGTGTTAGTTGCCTAGTTTTGGTTTAATTATATAATGAAGAATGAACACAAATCGTTTTGAAAATTATAGCAAAGAGCTGAAAAAATTGATATTGGGATTTGAAACTATGCTCTCAACTCATAAAGATCAATATTTTGATGTAGATGAACTTGAAATTATCATTGACTTCTATCTCGAAACAAACGATATT
>CAYYUE010000202.1:0-3889 GCA_964474745.1 uncultured Bacteroidaceae bacterium
GTTTTGATTTTGAGAATCAACCGCACAGTATGTTTCGACACCTTTAATATTTTGTAGGCCCATACGCAACTTATCCCAAAGAGCCATTTCTTGACGATGTAAATTTTCAATGCCTTTTTCTTGAATCCATTTTATTCCTGCATTCAGTCCGGCGACACCCAGCAAGTTCAACGTTCCATACTCCAATCGATACGGATATTCTTCCAGATGAGCTGGGTATGCACTACGCACTCCGGTTCCTCCGTAACGAGTATGCCGAATGGTAACCCCTTCGCGAACATAAGATCCTCCTATTCCGGTAGGGCCCATCAAACATTTATGTCCTGTGAAAACATACACATCAATATGAGATGCAATCATGTCAACATTTACCGCTCCGGCTCCCTGACTGCCGTCCACAACAAAAATCAATCCCCGTTCTTTGCATATTTTTCCAATTTCGGCTAACGGCTGAATGGTGCCGATTACATTTGAGCTATGTGTGCAAACAACAAATTTTGTATTCGGGCGAATCGCTTTTTTAATATCATCGGGATGCACATATCCGGCCTTATCGAAAGGAAGATAGGTAACTTCTATAATGCCTTGTTGTTGCATACAATACAGGGGGCGTAAAACAGAATTATGTTCCAACATAGTCGTAACCACGTGGTCGCCTTTTTCTGCCAATCCCTGTAATACAAGATTTAATGAGTCTGTGGCATTATAACTAAACGTTAACCTATTGGGATCTTCTCCTCCATTGAATAAATCGGTAAGCAGTTTACGAGTATTGTACACTATTTCCTCCGTTTCAATGGCTGCATCAAAACCGGATCGACCGGGATTTACTCCATGTTTACGATAAAAAGTAGTCATAAAATCATAAACCACATCAGGTTTAGGAAATGTTGTTGCCGAATTGTCTAAATAAATCATGATGTAATGTATTAATGTTTATTTACTATATTTATTTGCTTGTTTTCTATTTTGTGAAGAACGAACATAAGACACAAATACATAGAAAATTATTTTGATATCCAACTTGCATCTATCAAACAGAAATAAGTTTATTCAATTACTAAAGCATCCGCTACAATTTCCGCAATCGTTTTAATTTTGATATTCAGTTTATAAACTTGATTCAACTGAGATAGTTGGTCTACACAGTTATGGCAAGGGGTTGCTACAACCTTAGCTCCGCTTTTACGAATTTGTTCTGCTTTTATTTCTCCTATTTTAATGCGTCGTTCATTATATTCACTCATTGCTAATTGTCCGCCGCCGCCGCCGCAACAAAAATTATCCAATCCGTAAGGATGCATTTCTACAAAATTACCGACCGAACTTTTTACTGCAAACCGTAATTCTTTGAATAATCCTCCATTGCGTACCAGATTACAGGGATCGTGCAAGGTAACCAAATCGGGATTTAACGATTTATCCAATCGAATGCGCCCTGTACGAATATAATCATTTATCAATTCCACCACAGTAATTGTTTCGAACTCATAAGGATGTTTCAAATAATTCGGTCCCTCCCATCTGTTGACACGGGAACCATGTCCACATTCACCCAAAACCAGTCGTTTACAACGTTTATTCAGCACTTCATCATGCAATCGTCTGGCTATTTGTCCGGCTTGAGTATTGTTGCCATTAAAAATCCCGTAATTTGTTACATCATACATTTCTGTGGATACCGTCCAGCTTTCCTTGGCCGCATAAAAAATTTTAGCTATAGCAGCTATAGATAAAGGGAAAAATTTAGGCTCACGAGGATTCAATGTATATAAGATTTCTTTATCTGTTTCGTTCAATGGAATTCGAGCCTCGGTTCCAAATTCGTCTTGTAATTCCTCTTCCATCCACTGAATCGTATCCACAAAATCTTCTGTAGGAATGGCCATATTATTTCCGGTTGTTAAAGCCGCATTCACGGTAGCTTGCAACGTTTTGGGAACCAAATCCATCGCAGCCAGCATCCGTCGTCCAAAATGTACAATATAGGATATATCGACACCTATAGAACAATGTTTTACACAACGCCCGCACATGGTACACGACCCAAACAATGAATCAATCATTTCCTCAGCCATCTGCTCATCCAATTCACGAGCATTTACCAAAAAAGGAGCTACTTTCCCGGTAAAAGTACAATAACGACGATATAGGGAAGCAACCAGTTCTACTTTACGAGCAGGCATAAACTTGTCTTCATTCATAGCCATATGATACATGCAACTGGTTCCGCATAAACCACAATGTACACATGCATTCAGATGCGTTATCAATTTACTGTCGGAAGGCATTTTTAACAGTTTTATAGCCTCGTCTATCTGTTGTTTACTTAATTTCTCCATCGTATTTACAATTTTTGAGGAGGCCACGTATTACGCCATCCATAAAAGAATCCCAAATGATAACGAGCCGCAAAAAAATACAATAAATGACGCAATTTTCCAATAGGCATATACAAGAGTAAAAGGCTTACCATCACATAGTAACAAGGGGAAAAAAGATCTCCCATGATTAAAAACAAGCCTGTAAACACCTGAAAAAATGTTGTTAACGCATTGGATATATAATCATCGTAATGAGATAATGTCCGCATTTTTCGTACAAACATTCTCTTCAAAAAAAGAGCAAAACCACATATGGCAGTTATAAGAAAAATACCTGCCAATACAAGTCGCAGCCCCATAGGAAAGGCAATTGGATTTATAAAAAAGAATATGAAAAAGAATAATATTCCCAAAAACGTTCCTACATGAAACACCATGCCGGAAGCAAACGATGGGATATGCAAATATGCAGATTCCTTATGATTAGGCATCATAGCAATTGTGTAGGAATATACTTGGGCTTTATTCACATTCCCTGTTTTTTGCGAAACATCTTTAGGGCTACCCAATTTTACCAATCGATAAAATTGCCGTATGTAAACAATAAGCGCAATAGCCAAACATGTTAAGCTAAGATATTGATACCAGTGCATTTTCGATTTGTTTTAATAATGAAACATTAGGAATATCGAATTCTCATTCTATATTATAATTAGAGAATCTCTATTCCTTCTCTTTTTATACACATCCGTCGGGTTTGGGCAATCCTGCTATACGGCAAGCTCCGCGAGCAGGTCCCAATGGAAATAATTCATAAATATCTTTCAGTTTCAACCCTGTTTCTTTACAGATGGTTCTAATCATCGGGGCATTACCTTTTTCAATAAAATTATTACGAATAATACGTACTACAGCCCAATGTTGTTCTGTCATTGTTATGCCATCCGTTTCTGCAATTTGTTTTGCCACTTCGTCATTCCATACTTCCGGATTCGTCAAAAAACCATCTCCATCAAATTGTAAATTTATCATATTAAGTTTAGGTATTACGGCTATCCGCCTAGGTTATTTTTGCATTTTATTACATCTCGTTTTCACATCTTTCCATAATTTCATCTATTGACCATGTGGAATCGGGCATTACAAAACCGGGGCAAAAACTCAGCGCCTTTTTTGTTTGAAACCGTTTGCATTGCAAATAATTTCCGGTACAATAAGTCTTCAAATATATATCTTTTTTAATGTTATCCGAAACAAAATTTTGGATCGAGACAATTTGACATCCTTTATAATTAGGGCAATTTGATTTGTCTTCCATTTTGCATTATGTATTTTTCTAATAATTACGAACCGCAAAAGTATGCTTTTTTTCTTATATATACTAACTATATCGTACCTTTTGGATATTATTTAACAAAAGTTACGTATATGAAAAAAGAATATTAGATCTAAAAAGAATAACTTCGCGGAACCCCTCGTCCCGACTTATCTAAAATAGGAAATATTAATGTAAAATTTACTTGTCGAATTTTTATAGCTTCTTCTACGTTACAACGCAAGAAAAT
>CAYYUE010000203.1:0-3887 GCA_964474745.1 uncultured Bacteroidaceae bacterium
CGCTGTTCATTGTGAAAAACTTTATTCAAAAAAAAAGAGGTTATCCTAAAATAGACACCTCTCTTTTTTATTTTCTAATGTATTATTAAAAGAATAGTACTCTGTTATCTTTAATTTTTGTGTTCTCTTTTAGCACTTCCATGATATATCGAACTTTTTGTTGATTTTCCATTTCCATACTTTGAATCAAATTTTGTGGATTTACAGCCGGTTGCATAATAACATTATCTACTTGAATAACATATACTCCGTTTACACCCTTGATTGGTGCCAATAATTTAGGTTGCTTTACAGCTGCAATAGTGCCTAAAGCAGTCATTTCAGGTCCAAATTTTCCAAATGTATAGCTACCAAAGCTTACTCTTGCTATAGAATCTACAGGAACCGCTAATTGACTGGCTATGGTTGCAACATCTTTGGTGTTTTTCATAGCATCTTCAGCTTTTTTCATCAATATTTCAGCTTTTTTCTCAATACGAACTTGATTTTCAATATAAGATTTCACTTGTTCTAATGTTGCATAGCCTTTTTCACGAATCTCTTTTAGAGCAACAACAATGTACACATCGTCTG
The DNA here is from genome assembly GCA_964474745.1 of uncultured Bacteroidaceae bacterium. Classification (GTDB taxonomy): domain Bacteria; phylum Bacteroidota; class Bacteroidia; order Bacteroidales; family P3; genus HGM05376. The sequence goes on from CAYYUE010000203.1 coordinate 574, forward strand.
TTTCAAATACTTGAGGAGCAACTTCTCCCTTTTTAGTATCTTCCTTGAAAGCCCATTGAATAATCGAACGAGCATTTTCAACACCTGGCAAACGATTCGCCATAGCAGGTGTGAAATCGGCATTACGTATCATTAAGTTGTTATTTTGAGCTGCCGAAAGCATTGCTTCATGAGTTCTATTTTCACTTGCAAATTGATTTGCTTTTTCGTAAACAGATCTAGAAGTTGCATCGCTGGGAACAATATCCCGAACAATTGTAGCTACTTGGTATTTTTTAGAAGGAGCGGTTTTACCTGTAACTTTTACAATATGATATCCTCCTTTGTCTGGCCTTTCAAATACAAAAACACCATTCACATCCGTTGTTATCATTTTTTCATTTAACAAACCGTAATTTCCGTCTAGCGCCCAACCCATATCTCCTTGGTTATCTTTTTTCGAAGGATCGTCCGAATAAGTCATTACAGCCTGTGTAAAATCGAGTTTCCCTGCTTTTAATTCTCGCTCCAAACTATCAGTTAATGCTTTTGCTTGAGCAGGAGTACGAGCAATTTCACTACTTAGTTTATTATTCAATAGAACAATAACGGATGCACGAATGCTATCAGGTCTATTCTCTATCTTCTGTATTTTAGTCATCATCCATTGGTTTCCTACAATACGAGGTTCTATAAATTGACCTACTGACGCATTTCTTATCAAAGAATCAAACGGAGCCGCAAATGAAGATGCCTTGACAAATGTGGAATCATAACGTTTATTATGCTCTGATTCCGAATTTACAAAAACTTCAACTTCTTCAGATGTTATAGTTTGAAATTCTTCCCATGTCTTCGCAACGCCACTTTGTATAGCATTTAAATCAGATGCACTTGGCATTACAGGAAATATAATATAATCCAAATCACGAGCATCATCTTGCTTATATTGCTTCTTATGTGCATCATAATATTTTTTATAATCTTCATCTGTAAGCGTTATTTGATCTTCTGAAACCATATTATAAGGTAATGCAGCTACTCTTACATCTGATGTGCGAGATTCTATTTCCAAAATTTTGTCGGTCATTACTTTTGGCGTATAAAAACTTTTAGCAATAAGTAAATTGTATTTCTCTTGCTGACGAGACGTTTTTACATATTTTTCCAACTCAATCCATTCCGTTTGTTGTTCTGGTTGTAATTGGTCAAAATTATTAACATATTGTGCAATAATTTGAGTATTGTATACACCTGTACTAGGATCTGTAAATACTTGTCTCAAATAAGGATGAATAAAATCACCCATGTACATATCACTTAACTCACGTTGAGTAACTTGTAAACCTAGTTTATCGTATTGTTTTTGGTTCAATTTATTTTCTACTAATTCACGCCAAACTTCTTCTCTAATTTGATATGATTGTTCCGTCGTAATTTGATCACTCTGTTGTTGTTTTTTTACAATTTCCTCTTTTTGTGTAGTCAATGCATTAAAATGGGCATATGTAATTTCTTCACCGTCAATACTACCTAAATCAGGTTGCTTGTTCCCGTTCTTTGTAAGGTCCCCAATAATAAATGCTGCAATAGCGATACCAACAATAGCTACCGCTATTCCTGAGTGTTTCCTAATTTCTCCAATTATTGCCATTTTTTTAATGTTTAATATAAAAATAGGGTGCAAAATTACTAAGAAATTCTGGTATGCAAAAACTTTTCTTTTTTTTTTATCCCAGATTACTTACAAAAAACTATTAATCAGTATATTAATTTATTTGAAGTACGTTCTCTTTTATTTCATATTATTATTATATAAGAAAAAAACTCCATTTTTTCAACTTTATCAACAACAATGCTGGCTTCAACTTAACACAAAACGAAATGGCAGCAAGGAATCAATGCTATCGAATACAATAACTTTGCCTTCAGTAGAATATGCAATTATTTTCATTTTTGTTTTAAACACATTTTCATACTCACTCATTACTTGCCTACAAGCTCCGCATGGCATTGCAGGAACCCATTCTCCTTTTTCGTTTTTACCTACAATTGCAATCGCTTCAAATTCGATGCCGGGATATTGGGCAGATGCACTATACATAGCAACTCTTTCGGCACATAAACCTGATGGATAAACAGCATTTTCTTGATTGTTACCTAAAATAATTACTCCGTTTTTAAGTTTAATAGCCGCCCCTACGGAAAAATGAGAATATGGAGAATATGCATTTTCAGATGCATTCATAGCTTGATCTAACAATTCTCTATCCGAAAAGGGAAGTTCGTCCATAGAATGGTATTCTTTATATCGAATTATAATTTCTTGCATATTGCGCATTTATTTAATTTCTATTATTTAGACCGGAATCATCGTAAATTCACATTACAGTTTCTATTTATGACGTACCTTTGCAACAATTTAAAGTAACGAAAAGTGAGTTTTAAACGTATGCTGAAACGATATGTTAGTTGGTTTTTCATGAAAATTGTTTCTCCAGCATTAAGGAAAAAAGTTTATATATGGTAAAAATAGGCGACATCGAAATTGGGGATTTTCCTTTGTTTCTTTCTCCCATGGACGATATCACAGATCTCCCGTTCCGGAATATTTGTAAAAGCTTTGGGGTAAATGTACTTATTTCAGAATTCATTGCTTCGGAAGGGATTATTAGAGAAGCAGAAAAAAGTCGACGAAAAATGACCTTTACTGAAAGGGAACATCCTATCGGAATACAAATATTTGGAAGTGAGCTTTCTTCATTATTACGGTCACTGGAATTTGTAGAAGAAGTGCATCCCGATTTTATAGATATCAACTGGGGATGTCCTGTAAAAAAAGTTGCAGGAAAGGGCGCCGGATCGGGCATATTAAAAAATATTCCTAAAATGATTTCTATTACAGAGCAACTTGTTAAAGCATCAAAACTTCCTATTACAGTAAAAACACGCATCGGATACGATGAATGTGACAAGCCTATAGTAGAAGTAGCGGAACGCTTACAAGATATTGGAGTAAAAGCTCTCAGCATACATGGGCGGACTAAAACACAAATGTACAAGGGGAATGCTGATTGGACATTGATCGGCAAGGTAAAAGAGAACCCTCGAATGCATATTCCTATATTTGGAAATGGAGATATCACTTCACCGGAAATAGCCCTTGAGAAAAAAAATCAATCTGGAATCGATGGAATTTTAATAGGTCGCGCTGCTATTGGAAACCCTTGGATTTTTGAACAAACACAACGTGTATTGGCCGGAAAAAAGACTCGAGATATCAACATATCTGAGCGTGTTCATATTTGTAAAAAACATCTCTTTGCCGCTATTGC
>CAYYUE010000204.1:0-3870 GCA_964474745.1 uncultured Bacteroidaceae bacterium
ATGTAAAAAAGCTAAGAACTACGACAAGTATTATAACACGTAATATTTCTGAATTTGGCGTACAAACAGAAAATGTATACGAAACAATTGCAATGTTATCGAAACGTTCGAATCAAATTTCTGCGGAATTGAAAAAAGAATTACATAAAAAAATAGAAGATTTCGCGTCGGCAAATGATGCTTTAGATGAAATTTTTGAAAATCGTGAACAAATAGAAGTTGTAAAGTATTATGAACAATTACCTAAGCCTGTTTTGATTGCAATTCAAGAATATTTGAATAAAGAATTATATTATCGTAATCCGGATAAAGAAAAACTTGAGACATCTACAGGTGGCGATGAGCTAGAAAATCCAACAGAAGAAAAAGTAATAGCAGAATAATCTTTAAATATAGAGATTTTTTTGCATTGAATATAAAGCACTCAATTTATGTTATGATATTGAGTGCTTTTTTGATAAAATGAGATTTTACTATGTTGAAAGGGAAAAAAATAATATTAGGTGTAACAGGAGGTATTTCGGCTTATAAAACGCCTCAGTTGGTACGCTTATTCATAAAGAGTGGGGCTGAGGTTAAAGTGGTAGCAACACAGCATGCATTTCAGTTTGTTACCCCATTGACATTGGAAACGGTGTCAAAGCATAAGGTATATAAAGATATGTTCGAATCTGTAAATGAGTACAGTACTGAACATATTGCATATGCGGATTGGGCGGATCTGCTGATAGTAGCTCCGGCGACAGCAAATTGTATTGGAAAATATGCTTCAGGTATAGCTGATGATGTTTTATCTACGTTGTTGCTGGCTTTCTCAAAACAAGTATATTTGTGTCCTGCAATGAATACGAATATGTATCAGAATTTTTCAGTTCAAAGAAACATACAATATCTTCGTAACCAAGGTGTTTTATTTGTAGAGCCATTGGTAGGAGAATTAGCTTGCGGATATGAAGGAAAAGGCAGAATGGAAGAACCGGAAGGTATTGTTGAATACATTCAAGAAAACTTGAGCTTGCAATCCGAGTATAGAGGAAAAACAATATTGGTAACTGCTGGACCTACTTATGAAAAAATAGATGCAGTGCGTTTTGTGGGGAATTTTTCAACAGGAAAAATGGGGTTTGCGATTGCAGAAGAATTGGCTTCGCGAGGAGCTCGAGTGTTATTAATTTCCGGTCCTACTCATTTGCATGTAAATAATTCTAATATAGAACGTATTGATGTTGTTTCGGCAAAGGAGATGTATGATGCTGTTATTCATAATTTTCTTCAATGCGATGCTGCTATTTTATCGGCTGCAGTGGCCGACTTTAGACCGGAAACAACATATTCGAAAAAAATGAAGAAAACATCGAACACCCAAACCATAGAGCTCAGTTTAGTTCAAAATCCGGATATATTGGAAACTCTTGGGAAAATGAAAACAGCCGCGCAACGTTTGGTAGGGTTTGCATTGGAAACAGATAATGAAGTTTTAAATGCAAAACATAAAATAGAAAAGAAAAACTTGGATTTTATAGTATTGAATTCGTTACAAGATGCAGGTGCAGGTTTTGGATGCGATACGAACAAGATTTCTTTAATTGATCGAGATGGGAAAATAGAATCAGGTGTATTGAAGCCGAAACGAGAAGTAGCAAAAGATATCGTCAATAAGTTAAAATGTCTTTTGAAATAATAAAGATAAGATATCGGTTTCTACATTTCTTTAAATAAATTTTGGACGATTCAGATAAAGTTTGTACCTTTGCATCTTATTATAGTATATTTAAAATAAATAATTATTTAAAAAACAGTCAATTATGCCTGCAAGAATAAGATTACAACGTCATGGTAAAAAGAATCAACCTTTTTATCATATAGTAGTAGCGGATGGTCGTGCACCACGTGATGGAAAATTTATTGAAAAATTAGGCACGTATAACCCGATGGTAAATCCTGCTCAAGTTATATTGAACACAGATAAAGCAGTTCAATGGTTAAAAAACGGAGCACAACCTAGTGATACCGTTAGAAGAATTTTGTCGTACAAAGGAGTTCTTTTAAAACGTCACTTACAAATAGGAGTTGAAAAAGGCGCTATTTCGCAAGAACAAGCCGATATGAAATTCAATCAATGGCAACAAGAAAAAGAAACTAAAATTGCAAACAAATGTAGTAGTTTAGAAAACGAAGTTCGTTCGAATGCTAAACGCCGCATGGAAGCGGAAGTAAAAGCAAATGAAGCTAAGGCTGCTGCTGTAGAAGCAAAAAGAAATGCAGAAAAAATGGCAACTAATGTAGAAGAAGAAGTTGTCGCTACGGAAGAACAACCTGCACAAGAATAGTTTATTTTGAATAAAAATAGGTTAATATTGAAATTAGAGAGGGAATATAGTTGTTCCCTCTTTTTATTATATATATGGAAAATAAAGATTGTTTTCAATTAGGAAAAATAACGAAACCCTTTGGGTATAAAGGAGAAGTCGTCTTTTTTTTAGATGTTGATGATCCTATGCAATATGCTGAATTGGATTCGGTATTTGTAGAGATAAATCAAAAGTTATTACCTTACTTTATAGACTCAATTCGAATAAATGGCAATAAAGCAATAGTACAATTCGAAGATGTTTCAGCTGATGAAGCTCTACGATTAATTGGGAAAAATTTATTTTTGCCGCTGGATTTATTGCCGAAACTTGAAGGAAATAAATTTTATTTTCACGAAATAAGAGGATTTACCGTAATGGATAGCAAAAAAGGTGATATTGGGACCATTGCCTCAGTAATAGACTATCCTGCACATCCATTGTTTCAAATAATAAAAGAAGGTAAAGAAATTCTAATCCCAATTATAGATCCTATCATTGATAAAGTGGATAGAGAAACCAAAACAATTTACCTTACAGCTCCCGAAGGATTGATTGATCTATACTTGTAATTATATTATTGAAAGAACTGATGGTGTATTTCAATAAAGTTAAAACTAATTATATAATAAAATGTTTCAGCTAAAATAGAAGTATTTTGTATATTTGTATTGTGTTTCTAATACGATAATAAAAATAATAAAAAGTAATCTATATGAAAAAATTGATTTTAATTCGTCATGGAGAAAGTGAATGGAATAAATTGAATCTGTTCACAGGATGGACAGATGTAGATTTAACCGAAGCCGGATGCAAAGAAGCTTATGAAGCCGGAATATTGTTGAAAAAAGAAGGATATAAACCTGAAATTTGTTATACCTCATACCTTAAGAGAGCTGTAAAAACATTGAATAATGTTTTAGATGCAATGAATATGGATTACCTTCCGGTAGAAAAAAGTTGGCGTTTAAATGAAAAAAGTTATGGAGCCATACAAGGATTAAATAAGGCAGAAACAGCTGTTAAATACGGAGAAGACCAAGTCTTGTTATGGCGTCGTTCTTATGATGCTAGACCCCCTGCTCTGGATATGCATGATGAAAGGAGCCCTCGAATGGATCCTCGTTATAGCGAACTTACCGATGAACAAATACCGCTTACAGAATCATTAGAGGATACTATTGCTCGTTTAATGTCTTATTATCAAAATGTAATATTGAAGGCAATGGAGAATTACGATGAAATTATGGTGGTCGCTCATGGTAATAGCTTACGTGGTATTGTCAAGGAGTTACGTGGTATGACAAATGATGAAATCATCAAATTTAATATACCTACTGCTGTTCCGTATATTTTTGAATTTGATGAAAATGGTAAGTTGAAAAAAGAATTTTTCTTAGGAGATCCCGATGAAATTGCTAAAAAAATACAGAGCGTGGCCAACCAAGGAAAAAAGAAATAAATATTCTACATTTTTGATATCTACAAAAAAATGAATGTCTTTTTGAAGATAATTTTG
>CAYYUE010000205.1:0-3813 GCA_964474745.1 uncultured Bacteroidaceae bacterium
ATTTTGTGCAAAAACGCGGAATAAAGAATATTAATTTGTAAATATATAGAGAAATTTAAAATAATAAAGCAACACATTCATGATCAACCACAAATAAATAAAACTTGAAAAATACTTATTTGTATCTTTACTGTAAGTTACACACATTTCAATATTTTAAAAATTCATCACCTATTCTTCAGATTAAAAGAGAATCAAATTTCAATGAACATTTTCATAAAGAGTATAGTTACTATAAGATATACATAATCAAATTTTATAATTATATGAAAACAAAAAATCTAGTCTTGGTCTTTATAACGATGGGGATAGTTCAAAGTTGTCATCAAATATCAAATCAACAACCCTGTTCGGAATGTAACATATATCCAAAAACAAATCCATATTTATCTGCCCCTACTTACGGAGTAAGCCATTTTAATCCTGCTCAAAACGATGTTTTTCCTTTTGAGGTGGCTAAAGGTACTTTCACGGTAGATTTAAATACAATGCCGATCATTTATAGTGGCCCTATAAACATTATGACATTGGCATCTACTGATTCTAACCACATGTGGGCAATATCTACAGACCGTGTAACATATGTTAATTATAAAAATGGGAAATGGGAAGCTGTTGCCCAATTAGCATTACCCGGAATTACTCAAATATCAACTCAAGGGTTAAAGAAATTAGTAGAAACAAAGTATACATCAATTACCGAAATAGAAAAAATAGCCAAGGATGTACTAGGAAATACACCTCAAAATGTTACCTTAAACGGCTTATATACGGTTGTTGATAACGACAACAATGTATACGTAAATGCCGGAACCAAAATCTGTGTTTTTGGTTTGAAACACAAAGAAAATCCGTCAAAAGGAATAGAAGTAAAGCGTATTTTAGAAACAAAAGAGATCTTCAAAGCAATGTCATTAATGGGATTACCTAGTGCGGTAAGACTTATTGGAATGAATATGACTTATGACGGAGATCTAATTATTGGATCTTATAATGGGATTGCTATTATCGATCGTGAATTCAAAAGTAAACCAATTGTATATACAATCGAAGAGGGACAATTGATTTCAAATTCATTCTGCGTAGATGAAAAAAATGGCATCTATATCGTTAGTGGAAGCTTAGAGTCCAAAAAGGATGGTATTATACGTCGTTTAGTTTGGACAGGTAAAGAAATATCAGACAAAGAAAACGATGGAGCATGGAAATCTCCATATGAAGGTGGTAATTGGCCACCCGCAATCAAAGCAGGAACGGGTTCAGGCAGCACCCCTACCCTTATGGGATTTGAAAATAACAAAGATAAACTCGTCGTTATTACTGATGGTGCTGACAGAATGAATATTGTAGCTTTTTGGCGTGAAGAAATTCCAAAAGATTTTAAACAAATTCCAGGTACCAAATCACGTCGTATTGCCGGACAATTTCCGATAACGGCAGGAAGACCGGAAAATCAACAATGGATACAATCGGAACAATCTGTTGTAGTAATGGGATGGGGGGCTTTTGTTGTAAATAATGTTATTACAAATGGATTACCCGACAAAGTAATGGATGCCATGGCCATAGGCCCTGTTATTACACCTCCTATGGGTTGCCAACGCCTTGAGTGGGACTATGAGAATCACAAATGGAAATCTGTATGGACCAGAGGAGATGCTATATCCATAAGTACTGTACCTGTAGCCAGTTCAAAATCGAATATCGTATTTATCAATGGATACACGCAAGAAAAAGGTTGGAATATTACGGGGCTTGACTGGGAAACCGGAAAAACAGTTACAACCATCAATTTCGGGCACAACAATTTAGGAAATGGAGCTTATGCTATTGAACAATTCTTCCCAAATGGAGATTTGTTATTTAATTCACTTGTTGGAACAATTCGTATCCCATTGAAACAGTAAAAAATCCAGGATTTTTGAAAAATGAAAAAATACCATTATTCTTTTTAGAATATATTGATATGTATAAATCAGGCAACTGAGAAATACATAATCAATTAATTACAATCCAAATATAGATATATTGTAGCCCAAAACTTTGCAGTATAGAGATACTCCTCATTTTGTGATACAAATAATGTAAAAATTGCCGGATATTCTGAAAAAGGGATTCTGTAGGTTTATTGAATGTTTACCTTTTTAAATGTAGAAATAAATAAATTTCTATATTTCATTCCATCTTAAAAAATAGGAAAAGCTCTCAATATTTCTCGTTTCCCTTTAGGCCCTTGTAATTTTTCAATTCGAAACGCAGAAATTTTTAGGGCTCGTTTTACATCCCCTTTACAACAGTAAGTTGTTAAGATTCCGTTAGGGGACATTGACCTATGTAATTTTTGAAATATGCAAGGAGTCCATAAATCAGGTTGAAATTGAGGTGCAAAAGCGTCATAATATACAACATCGAATTGATTTTCAGGAAATGAGAAATTTTGTATATGTTGTGCGTGTTTGATTAGTGTGAATGATTTTGAAAGAGGTATTTCTTTTTCCCACTCCGAAATATGCATATTAAAAAAAATATCCGTAAAGTCGAGTAAATTTATAGAAGGGTATTCCAATTGCAATTGTTCTATACAAAGGGTTGGGTAGTTCAATGTATTATAAATTGATCTGGATATAGGAAATGCTTCTATAGTAGTATATACAACTCTACATTTTAAAATATATGCATATAGAAAAGTAAGAAAAGCATTCAATCCGGTTCCAAATCCCATCTCAAAAACATAAATGGTCTTTACTGTTTTTGCTTGTTGAATGAAGTTAGGTTTTAAATACACATGAATGGCTTCATTGAGGGCTCCATGACAAGAATGATAGCTTTCAGGTATTGATGAGAGTTGAAGCGAGTGTGATCCGTCCTCGGTAACGATAAGAGAAAGGTTTCCATTTACAATATTATTTTCCACGACCTTGAACAATAATTATAGCAGTATATAATAATATTTTTATGTCAGTAGTTATTGACATATTTTCTATGTACAGTAAATCGTATCTTAATCGTTCTAACATTTCGTCGACATTCTCTGCGTATCCAAATTTTACTTGCCCCCATGATGTAATACCGGGTTTCACTTTTTGTAAGAGAAGGTATTCCGGCGCTCGTTGTACTATTTGGTCTATAAAAAATTTCCGTTCTGGGCGAGGTCCGACTAATGACATGGTACCTTTCAATACATTATAAAATTGTGGAATTTCATCTAACCGGACTTTTCTCATAAAACGCCCAAAAGATGTAATACGAGGATCATTGTCTTTCGACAGCATTGGGCCTTTACTTTCTGCATCGATGTACATAGAACGAAATTTATGCATTTGAAAAGGCTTTCCTTTTAACCCGATACGCTCTTGAGAATAAAAAACAGGCCCCTTCGATGTACACTTAATACAAATAGCTGTAATAAGATATATAGGAGACAAAATCCCTATTGCTATTACTGATACAACAATATCTATAATCCGTTTGATTGAATATTGCCATTCTTCCATGAGTCGAGGATTGATGACAATTAATGGGGAATGGAAAATGGAAAATACTTTTACGGATCCCAATATGATATCTCGTGTATCTGGCGTTATTTTTATAATAATATCTTTTCTGTCCAAAAAATGTATAATCTCCGATATTTTTTCGTGTTCATACTTCTCAACGGCAATAATAACTTCTTCTATTTTTTGAGCCTCAATGATATGATTTAAATCTTTAAATGAACCCAGGTTAGGAAGTTTTTTTTGTAGCAATGAGTTTATATTTCCATTTACAGTGACATAACCAACGAAAATATTACCCGAATGTACTTCTTGGTTT
>CAYYUE010000206.1:0-3806 GCA_964474745.1 uncultured Bacteroidaceae bacterium
GGCTTATTTATTCCTGTTTGCGCAGCAGACTCTGGCATAACTTCGCAATGTATTAATGATAATCAATAAATTCAAAACAAAATCGGATACTTTTACGTATTGCAAAATATAATAATGGAAATTGCTGTTCTGTATAAAACATTAAGAAATCTATATCATTAAACCCTTTTCAATAAACAAATATTTACACAATTAAAACAGGAAGAACATATTATAATTAGGCCATTTATACATAGCCTAATTCGTTATAATAACCTACTTTCGATTAGGTAAAAAGTTGTATCTTTGCAAAATAAAAAACTAAACAAATGACAAATACAATAGACTTACAAAATATTGCTACACAAATTCGTAGAGATATTGTAAGAATGACAAATGCTGTTAACTCCGGGCACCCCGGAGGCTCATTAGGATGCACTGAATTCATGACGGCTTTATATTTTGAGGTTATGGAGCAAGATCCTGCCAATTTTAGGATGGATGGACTTCAATCTGATATGTTCTTTTTGTCAAATGGACATATCACGCCAGTTTTGTATAGCGTATTAGCTCGTAGAGGGTATTTTCCTGTGAGCGAATTAGCCACTTTTCGCATTTTTGGGACTCGTTTACAGGGACATCCCTCTACTGCACATGGCCTACCTGGAATCCGAATGGCCTCAGGTTCTTTAGGACAAGGTCTTTCTGTAGCGATTGGAGCTGCATTGGGTAAAAAGATGCAAAATGATGATACACTAGTATATACGTTACATGGAGATGGCGAATTACAAGAGGGACAAATATGGGAGGCAGCTATGTTTGCTGGCTCAAAAAAAGTAGATAATCTTATTGCTACAATCGACTGTAACGGACAGCAAATAGATGGAACTACCGATATGGTGATGTCGTTAGGCAATTTGAAAGCAAAATGGGAAGCTTTCGGATGGAAGGTATTGACCATTGAAAATGGTAACAATATGCGTCAAGTCCTAGATGGTTTAGCTATGGCTAAGTCATATACAGGGCAAGGAATGCCCATTGTAATACTTATGAAAACGGAAATGGGATATGGTGTTGATTTTATGCAAGGTACCAACAAATACCACGGAGTAGCACCAAGCAACAATGAATTAACCAAAGCTTTATCTCAGCTAAAGGAAACATTAGGTGATTATTAAAAATAATATTTCATGAGATTTGCCAAACAATTAGTATTTCTGAGTATGTTTATTTTTGCTTTTTCGCAAATTGTGTTTTCTCAAAAGAAAACTCCGAAACCAATGCTTTCGGATAAAACTCGAGTACTACTAATTTTAGATTGTTCCAACAGTATGTGGGATAAATGGCAAAGCGATTCGAAGATCAAAATTACACAAACCGTACTATTAAAATTTTTAGATAGTATTGCAAACCAAAACGATATTGAAGTTGCATTACGTGTATTTGGGCACTTGAATAAAAAATCCTATGGCACCCGATTAGAAGTTCCTTTTGAAAATGGTAATTTCTATAAGCTAAGAAGTAAAATTAAAACATTGGTACCTCAAGGCGGATGTGAAGCAGCTTCGGCACTGTCTAATTCTCTTAATGACTTTCCTGGTGCTGGCAACTCCCGCAATCTTATTCTAATTATTACTGATGGTATGGATGATTGCGACGGAGCTATTTGTTCTGTGGCTAAACAAGTACAGGAAAGTGGTGTTATCACTAAAACATTTATATTGGGGATTGGGAATAAACAAAATTTTCAGAATAATCTAAATTGTGCGGGAAAATTTATTTACGTCTCAAACGAGGAGGAGTATACTCAAACATTATATGATATTTTCAGCCTTTCTGAAGAAAAAGCCAATGTAGTATTACGGATTAAAGACAAACAGGGACGTATTTATGAAACAACAGTTCCTATTATTTTTTTCGACGCACAAACAGACGTTGCGAAATACCAAACGCTATATTCAACAGAAACAAAATATGAACCTGATTTTTTTTCAGTAGATCCATTATTAAAATATAATGTGGTGGCATATACAAAACCTCCTATTTACATAAACAACATAATGTTTGATTACAACAAAAAAAATGATTTAACAATAGAGGCTGAACAGGGATACTTGAATGTTCATTATGAACCTAAACGTACTTCGTATCAGATTCCGGAATATCCTGTCGTTATACGAAAAAGTAAAACATTTGAAATCCTAAATATTCAAAATATAAATACTCAAGTAGCTTATTTAGCAGGATTATATGATATTGAAATATTGTCAACTCCAATTATAAAATTAAAAGATGTCGAAATCAAACATGTTGCAAATACGGATTTATCTATTCCTACTCCAGGAGCAGCAAACATCACAAAACCGAAAGCAATAACAATAGGAAGTATTTTTACTATTACAGGGAATACATGGGAGTATGTATGCGATTTGGATGAAAACAAAACATTTGAACGTATACTACTAATGCCTGGTGACTATACAATTATTTTAAAACCTAAAACTGCAACTGCATACAGTTCAGTAAATACTCAAAAGTTCCGTATTGATGCCGGACAGATTACTAATATCTCTTTTAAATAAATGATTGATTTCAAAAATCAAAAAAAGTCTAGAATAAAAAATAAAAAGTTTATATAATGAAAACTTACGAAAATAAGAACATGAAGGATCTTCGTAGTGGATTCGGAGAAGGACTGGTAGAAACAGGACAGCAAAATGCTAATATAGTTGCTTTGTCCGCAGACGTAACAGGGTCCGTAAAAATGGATGCGTTCGCTAATATTTTCCCCGAACGTTTTATCCAATGCGGTATTGCTGAAGCAAACATGGTTGGGATTGCGGCAGGTCTTTCATTGTCAGGTAAAATTCCATTCATAGGAGGTTTTGCTGAATTTGTTACAGGACGTGTATACGACCAAATTCGTCAAGTTGTAGCCTATTCAAACAAAAATGTAAAGATATGCGGTTCTCATGCAGGTATTACCTTAGGTGAAGATGGAGCTACGCATCAGACAATGGAAGATATCTCTTTAATGAAAGGGTTGCCCAATATGACTGTTCTAGTTCCTTGCGATGCTAACCAAACTTATGCCGCGACCATAGCGGCAGCACGACATAATGGTCCGATATATTTACGTTTTGGTCGTCCTAAAGTGCCTAACTTTACAGATATAAATGAACCATTTGAAATTGGAAAAGCTCAATTATTGAATGAAGGAAAAGATGTTTCTATTATAGCTACTGGACATTTAGTATGGGAGGCATTAGAAGCAGCTAAAGTACTCGAGGCTCAAGGAATTCATGCAGAAGTTATTAATATACATACAATTAAGCCTTTAGATACTCAAGCAATTATTACATCTGCTCAAAAAACAGGTGCTGTTGTAACTTGCGAAGAACATTTATATAATGGAGGTTTAGGTGATAGCGTAGCTCAAGTATTGGCATTACACTGTCCTACCCCAATGGAGTATATAGCTGTAAACGACAAGTTTGGAGAATCTGGGACTCCTGAGCAAATGCTGGAAAATTATAATTTAAAATCTGCCAATATTGAACAAAAAGTTCATTTCGTATTGGCTAGAAAAAAATGTTGAATAAAAATACTTTGCTCTAAAGATTTCAAACTTTAATAGTACCGTTAATTACAAAAAGAGCACTCTAAAACTTTATCATGTCTTAGAGTTCTCTTTGTATATAGTATAATATTATTTTATCAATATCAATCAAATTAATGATATTAAAAAATAATATCATCCAAGAGATAATTACTCAATTTTTTGTAGTCGATATTGGGACTACCGTTTTTTCATTCCTAGGTGTCAT
>CAYYUE010000207.1:0-3777 GCA_964474745.1 uncultured Bacteroidaceae bacterium
CATCTGTTTAGGTGTTTTTTAATAGATTATTGTAAATACGAATTGATATTTTTAAAAATGTAAATAAAGGTTATTGTTAGAAATTTGGTGCATAAATAATGTAAAAAATGAAACCAAAGAATGATACGAGAACTGTTTTTCAAGTAAAAAATCTAAATTTGAAATGTATGTTGTTGGGATTTTAGATATATTTATACATATAAATTGATAAAAGATATTATAAAATTTTGAGCTAAAGTAAAACCCGATTGTTTATGCTTATATCAAATGAAATGTTCCAATTGTTTTTAATCATAATCAAAACATACAAAATATGAATATAAAATCAGTTATTACTCACCGATTAATAAAAAATGAAGATTTGAATCATCACAGAACGTTGTTTGCCGGACGTTGTTCGGAGTGGTTTGTGGAGTCTTCGTTTATTGCCATTGCCACTTGTTTGCCGGTAGATCGAATTGTTTGTTTAAAAATACATGGATTGGAGTTTTTACACCCTGTATATATAGGCGATATATTGGTTTTTGAAAGTAAAATAGTAATGTCCGGAAAAAGTACGTTAACAACATATACTCGTGTATGTAAGGACAATACTCCTGATACTGTTTTTTGTGATGGGTTTGTTACTTTTGTACATGTAGATGAAAAAACGAAACCTCAACCTCATGGGCTTATTATTGAACTTTCTTCAAAAGAGGATCTCCTGTTGCAAGAAGAGGCGAAAAGATTGATATTAAATCAGAATATGGAACATTATGTTGTGAATAGGACCAATGAAATAAAATAAAAATTTCCTATGTAAAATAAAAAATCCCGCCGAGTTCCTTCTCGGCGGGATTTTTCTATAAAGATATTTTTAGATTATTTCTTTTTAAAGTGATTGATGATAGCAATTAGAAACCCAAGGCATATAAATGCTCCTGGAGCCAGTACAAATACCAACATTCCGTCACCTCCAATAAATTTGAAACCAAATGCAGATCCGGAACCTAATAACTCACGTACCAAGCCTAATGTAGTTAATGCTAATGTAAATCCCAATCCCATAAATAGGCCGTCTAGCATTGAATAGACCGGCGTATTTTTCGAAGCAAAAGACTCTGCTCTGGCCAATACAATGCAGTTAACCACAATTAAAGGGATAAATAATCCTAATTGAGCATATAGAGCTGGAATATAAGCTTCCATTACCATTTGTAAAATGGTAACAAAAGTAGCAATGATTACGATAAAGGCAGGAATACGAACTTTATCGGGTATAAAGGATTTTACACATGAAACAACTAAATTTGACATTGTTAATACAAATGCAGTTGCCAACCCCATACCCATACCATTAATGGCCGACGTTGTCACACCAAGGGTTGGGCACATTCCCAATAAGAGAACAAATACCGGATTTTCTTTAAACAAACCGTTTTTAGCTAATGTAGATATTTTCATTATTTAATTCCTCCATCAGATTTAAGGGTGTTGTATGCGCGCTCTACAGCATCAGAGAAAGCTCTGGAGCTAATCGTTGCTGCGGTTATTGCATCTACATCGCCACCGTCTTTTGTAACATGTATATTGAACGTTGCCGGATTCTTACCTTTAAATTGTTCGGAGAAGTTTGATTTTGAAATATCCATCTTGTCTCCTAATCCCGGTGTTTCACTATGAGAAATAACAGCGGTATTGTATATGTCGCCGTTAGGTAGAAATCCGACCATGAGATTGATTCGTCCTCCAAATCCATTATCGGTATAAGTCTCAATAGCAGTACCAATCAATTTTTTTTCCGAATCGTACGCATAATTAAGAATCAACGAGTCTTTACCGTCGGAGGGCAATACTTTTTTCGATTCCAAGGCTGCGAATGAAGGTATTACTTGTTTGATGGCATTCTCTGTTTTAATGCGTTTTGCCTCTTCGCGAGGACCTGATGTTACGTGATTTATTGCTGCCAATGCTGCTGCAGACACAATTGCAATAATACTTAATACAAGTAACATATTGATTAATGTGGATTCTGTTTTTTTTGCCATAATTGTATCCTCCTATTTTGCAAAACGTTTGGGTTTGAAACCTTTGTTAATTAATGGTACAACGGCGTTCATAAGCAATATGGCAAACGAAACGCCCTCGGGATAAGCCCCCCATGTTCGAATAACAATTGTTAACAATCCACATCCGATCCCAAACAATATTTGCCCTGATTTGGCCATGGGAGAAGTTACCATATCGGTAGCCATAAACACGGCTCCTAGTAATAAACCTCCTGTTAAGATATGATATAAAGGAGCTATGTAGTGCGTTGGAGCAATCAAATGCAGGATACCTGCGAAAATAAATGCGGAAAGAATAAATGATGTAGGAATGTGCCATGAAATAACTTTACGGCATAATAAATATATACCTCCGATAAGAATTGCAATGGCAGAAATTTCTCCTAAAGAACCTCCATGTTGACCAATCAACAAATTCCAATAATCAGGTAACCCGGGGATACTTGATAGATCTCCACCACTTTTCATTGCGGCTTTTATCAATCCCAGAGGCGTAGCACCTGTAGTAGCATCTGCAGCTGCTGTAGCTCCCGTTAAAGCTTGAGGCATCTCCCCAAATATGTAATTTGGCTTAGGCCATGACGTCATTTGAACAGGAAATGAAATAAGCATAAATACACGTCCTACCAATGCCGGATTGAACGGATTTTTTCCAATACCTCCGAATGACATTTTTCCTATTCCTATTGCTACCAAAGCTCCTATGATTAATATCCAAATAGGAAGATTTGAAGGTACATTGAATGCCAATAATAATCCTGTAATTACGGCAGAACCATCACTGATGGTAGTGTGGGTTTTGAGTAAAAATTTTTCGATAAGCCATTGAAATAACACGCAGCAACCTACCGAAACTAAACTAACGATAAGTGCATCCCATCCAAAAAATAAAAGGGATACTGCAAATACGGGTATCAATGCGATATTGACATCCCACATGATTCTTTTAATAGATTCGCCACTATGTACATGAGGCGAACCGGATACATTTAGTAATTTCATTATTACAATATTATGTTATTACTTACTTCTTTTGTTGTATTTGACGGAATTTATTTTTTGCTAATCGTATTTCGTCTAATAATGGCTTGTTTGCTGGACATGAAAAGAAACAACATCCGCATTCGATACAATCCATTAAATGATTATCTACCGCTTCCTGAATTTTTTCGTTACGAATCAACGAAGAAAACCAATAGGGTTCTAATCCCATAGGGCAGGCATTGATACACTTTCCACAGCGAATACAGTTTTTTATTTCAGCACGCGAAGCTTCTTTCTCATTGATTACTAAAATACTTGAAGTACCCTTTGTTGTTGGAGCTTCTAAATTCACAATGGCTTTTCCCATCATAGGGCCTCCGCTGATAATCTTTTGAGTGTCTTCGGGCAAATTTCCTATATGGTTAATAATATCCGCGTAACTAATCCCGATCCGAACAAGGTAATTATGTTGTTTAGATACTGATTTTCCTGTTACTGTCAAAATATTTTCGATCAAGGGTTTATTTTTTTGAATAGCTTCATAAACAGCATAGGCAGTACCCACATTGTTTACCACACAACCTACGTCGATAGGTAGTTTTCCACTGGGAACAGCACGACCGGTAATTGCTTTTATTAATTGCTTTTCAGCTCCTTGTGGATATTTTACTTTTAAAGGTTCAATAATAATACCTTCGAATTTTGAAGCAACCTCCTGCATTTTTGCGATAGGTTCCGGTTTATT
>CAYYUE010000208.1:0-3717 GCA_964474745.1 uncultured Bacteroidaceae bacterium
ATTACAATCATATATGAACAGTATAAAATAAATAAATAACATGATATTAAATATTGTAGGATATGGAAATCCGATATTAAAAAAAATAGCAGAACCGATTAATCAAGATTATCCCAACCTTCAAGAGCTTATTGATAATATGTTCGAAACCATGTATGGAGCAGAGGGCGTTGGGTTGGCAGCTCCTCAAATTGATTTGCCTATAAAATTGATAACCATTGGTTTTAAACCTTATGACGAAAAAAAAGATTCATATGGAGAATTGCTTGAATATACATTGATTAACCCTGAAATTATTGAAGAGAACGGCCAGAAAGTGTTTTTTAATGAAGGATGCTTAAGCATTCCTGAAATACATGAAGATGTATTGCGCCCCGAAGCGGTAGTTGTGAAATATTATGATCGGAATTTTGAAGAACACACAGAAGAATTTACCGGTATGCTGGCCCGAGTTGCACAACATGAAATAGATCATTTATATGGTAAAGTGTTTGTTGATCGTTTAAGCAGTATTCGTAAAACCTTATTAAAACGCCGTTTGAACGATGTGATATCTGGAAAAGTAGGAACTCGATATCGAATGAAATACTATAATAAAAAAAATAACTAATTGATTATTGATAAAATAAGATTAAGAAATGAAAAGAATCGTATTTTTACTGACTATGGCGTTATGCATAATTGGGTGTAATTCAAAAAACAGAGAAAAACAATTGAATTCTATTTTGGAATACGAAAAAAAATTGGAATTGGAAACAACATTAATCGACCCCTTGATTGGACAAGAATTGATAACGATGTATGTGCAGTTCGCTTCCGACTTTCCCAAGGATACTTTGGCTCCGATGTATTGGTTAAAAGCTTCCGATGTAGCAGCAAATATCAATCGTACAGATTTATCCATTCGATATCTTGATACAATAATATTCATGTATCCGAATTATGAAAAAATTGGAGAGTGTTATTTTATGAAAGGTTTTGTGTATGAGACTGTTGGTCAGAATGCTGAAAAAGCCCGTGAGGCCTATAATGTTTTTCTTGAAAAATTTCCAAATCATCCATTGGCTCATGATACAAGAATCATCATGCAAAATTTAGGACTTTCTAATGAAGAGTTGATAGAGAAAATTCTCAGACAAAATGCAGAACAAGACTCTTTGCTGAGTTCAATATAATACATATTGTTATAATGTACTAAAGAGGATAATCGATACATAGATTGTCCTCTTTTTGATTTTTCCACATTTCTATCAATTCAAGATTTTTTCAAATATAAATCCTATGCATTAGAAAGGATAGTCAATTCCAAAATTTGTTACAATTTGATTCCACTTCCATTTAGAAAAACGCCAACGGTCGCCTTTCGGGTATTGAGGATCATAAAATGGAATAGCAAAGTCTAGTCGTAGTGTAATAATAGAAATATTCATACGAATACCTAACCCTCCCCCGATTGCAATTTGAGGAATAAATGTTTTGAAATTGAAATTTCCATTAGGAAATTCACTGGATTTGTGTAACAGCCAAATATTTCCCATATCGATAAATGCCGCTCCTTCGAAAATGCCAATTAAATGAAAACGATCTTCAAAATTAATAACCAATGATATATCACCCACTCTCTCAAATACATTTATCGACTCGTTTAAATAAGATCCGGGACCCAGTGTGCGAATATTCCATGCACGAATAGTTGTAGGGCCTCCACCATAAAAACTCTTTTCATAAGGTAATGAAATGGAATTTCCATATGGAATTCCGATACCTGTCATAATACGAGCTACAAATGTATTTTTATTACTTAAGTAGAAATAATGTTTTAAATCTATTTCAGTTCGAATATATTGTGAATAAGGAACTCCGAATAATTGATAGATACCTGCCGAGTCTGTTTTTACTCTAAATGCTTTATCTATTGTGTATAAAAGATTTCCGGCAGTTTCGACATTGAGAGATAAGTATGTAAAATCTATTTTTGTATTGAATTTTTGAGTATTGTATACGTAAGTATACTTCGCATTCATAATTAAGTGATTTGTATACTGGTATTTAAGCCGTAGATCCGTAAGTGCATTTATTTGCTCTTGGAACTCCTCTGCTTGTTTCAGATATCGGACAAAAGTAAATTCAATAGGAAGCAATTGATGAAATTGAGCAGAACTACTTCGCCAATTATAACCAAATGAAGTATTTGCTAAAGCTCTTTCAAAATAGGTCCTGAATTGATAGTTGATACCTAAACTAAATATAGTACGAGGTCGAAATCGTTTTGGAAAAAAACGATTTCGAAATGGAATAATGAACTTGGGAATATCTAATGATAAGTCAATACCGGTTTCAAATGCAGAGAAAATATCATAAAAGCTTTCTTTTTTCGATGTTAGTGCAGATTTTGCCAATTCTAAAGCTAATGTAGTTTTTACATTAAATAATTCAGCACCTCCGAATATGTTTTTATTTTGATATCCTAAACTCCATTCTAGTCCGAAATTTCCAATATTATTGGTTGTATTTGTAGTGTTTGTATTATTGGTTATTAATAAGGGTGAAGTATTGCTAATTTCAAACGAAGTGGAAAAAGCCTGTCGCATATCATTCATTAATCGAATACGTACGTTCAAATATTTAGCAGTATCCGATTTCTTTTTTGATTCTACATACTCCACATCGATAAATTTGAAATTTCGTAAACTCATTAGCGAATTATACGTTCGTTCGGTATTATTGATGCTGTATCGTTCTCCGGGATTTATAAAAATGGAACGACTAATTACCGATTCCGAGAGTTGCATATCCTTATTTGTCAAAAAATGATATGAGATTTTGTCACCTCGGTAATTATAGTCGTAAATTAATGTATCATTTTTGATAGAATCTACAGGTGCTAAATATTGTAAATCAGGATATATGTATATATTGTCGATGTAATATCTTTGCAAAGGTGTCGTTGTGATTTTTTTATCGGGTCCATATGCTTTCGGATTTGAAACCCGAAGTTCTACATCCATTCTCTGATTGGATAAATTGGTATCGACTAAAAAGCTTACCACGTCCTTTGTTGCGTTATAAAATCCTGCATTTTGAAGCAATGTTGCAATTCGAGTTCTTTCTTCGGAAAATATATTTTGATCGTAATATTCCCCGGTTTTTAGCAAGGAATTTTTTTGTGCTACATTCAACAATGTTTGTACGTTCGGATTTTCACTTAAGTAGGTAATTTTATTAATTTTGTAACGCTTTTTCGGGGTTATTATATAGGTAACATTCATTCGATTTTCTTTAACAACTTGGTTTTGAAAAGTTACCGTTGAATTAAAGCTCCCTTTTGAGTCTAAAAGTAATTTTATTTGTTGTGCTGTATTAATTTCATCATCATTGTTGAATAATACGGGTTTGCTACCTTGCCGTCGAATAATATTGTTTAGCCAGTTGTGTTTATTAGGGCTTGATAAGCAATAAAAACGAAGCCCCAAACGCATTCCTAGGAATTTGCTGTTAGGTGTTTGTAGTGCATATTTTGATACATCTGATAATACGCTTGAAATGTTTTTATATTCCTCTTTAGTCAAAGAATCTTTTTCAATGATGTATGTATTTTTGTTTAATAAGTACTCTTCTTTAGGAATATATTTATTGATACTGCATGACGAAAAGAATACTCCTAAAATTAAAATTAATAATTTGGAGAGAATATTCTGTTTGCGTGCCGGAGTTAAT
>CAYYUE010000209.1:0-3706 GCA_964474745.1 uncultured Bacteroidaceae bacterium
GATCATACATGATTTTTGTTCGTTATGTTATAGTTCAAGATAGAATTAACGTCGTTGCACATATCGCTTAAATTGTGGTTTTATCAGTTTCGTATGGATATATTATACTAATGGATTAGTGTATATAAAGATAATATATTCTGTTAGCACAATGTCCTTTTTATATTGTTGAGATATGATGTTTTGTATATAAATTCAACAAAATTGATTTTGAACATTTTAGTAAGTTGCTTATGGTATCAAGAAAAGATAAATTTAATTATTATAGTAGGATTCTCTGTTGATAGAGATTGTGTCGTGGAGCTTTTGAAGAAGCATGTAATAGCAATATGCCGACTCGGTTTTTGATTGAGTATATATACAGGATTTTTTTACTCTGAGTTTTTACTTTCTTCGTGTAGCGTATCTTCACTGACATGTAATTTATATTTTGCTTGACGCTGTTTCCATCGCTCTCTGGCAATCTTTTGCATATCAGCGTTTGCATCCCGTTCGTCTGTAATTTCTAAGCCCAATATGGTTTCTACAATATCTTCCATTGTTATAATTCCTTCAACACCTCCATATTCGCTAATCACTAATGCCAATTGCTCCTTGTTTTTAAGGAGAAGATCCCATGTTTTTAGTAAATTGCTGTACTGATAGGTATATACAATTTTTCTTTTGAAATCTTTGATTAGCTTTCGATTTGCATTCTTTGTCCCGTTTTCAATTAAATCGTATCGCAATACATATCCGTCAATATCATCGGGGGAATTTTCATATATAGGAATGCGTGAATAATGTAAAAAATCTTTATTCGATAAAAATTCTGCCAACGATTTGTTTTGTTGAGCTGCTACGATTACGGTGCGAGGAGTCATTACATCGTTAACTTTAATATTATTGAGACGGAGAATGTTTTGTAAAATTTTGTTTTCTATTTCAGCGAATATACCTTCACGAGTACCCATGTTTGCTATAGCAGAAATTTCTTCACGACTAAAATTCTGTTTTTTGTTCTTAGAAAACATTTTAGTAATCGACTCTGAAATAATTACAAAAGGATACATTGAAAAAATGAAAAAGGGCAATACCTTAGCAGTGGGTATCACTAACGACCGCCAATATTTAGCACCGATCGATTTCGGTATAATTTCAGAACATATTAAAATAAGTAATGTAAGGATAATAGAAACTATTCCGAAATACACTTCACCGAAAACTTGAGTGGCTTGTGCTCCCACACCCGAGGCCCCGATCGTGTGTGCGATCGTGTTAAGCGACAGTATTGATGCCAATGGGCGATCAATATTTTCCTTGTATTGTTTGAGACGTTCTACATTTTTTATATTTTTCCCTTGTTGTTTTAATTGTTCTATGTAAGGGATTGTGGCAGTTAAGATTACAGCTTCCAATACAGAACATAAGAATGAAATGGATAGTGCAAGTAATAAAAAGAAGATTAATAATGTCATGTTCTATTATTTTTGCAAAAGTACATTTTTTTCAATTATATCTCAACGTAATGATAAAAAAAATGGTAAAGTCGTATTTTTCCGGTATTCAGTTCAGGAGGATTATATATCTTAAGGATTTGTGCTTGAGGTGTTTTTATAATATGTTTGTAAGTTGCTTCTATTTTATTTTTTAATTTCTGTTTTATTTATAATCAGGTCTTGAATACGAATGCTTTCGCAGTGAATTTGCTCGAATATTTTTTTGATAAATTCTGTGTCGATATGCATGTTTTTCCCGGTTTCCATTCGGGTATTGAGTATTTGTTCCCATCTGTCGAGTTGAAAGACTGATAAATTGTTGTTCACTTTTATTTGTGCAATTTGATTGATAATAGAAAAACGCTGAGCCAGAATACAGAGCAGTTCATGGTCGAGAGTATCTATTTTTGTACGAAAATACGAAAGTTCTTCAGGCAAAGGCATGCCAGAGGAACGTACAATTAGAGAATCCAATATTTCTGTTAATTCAGAAGGTGTAATTTGTTGTTCTTTATCTGTTATAGCATGTTCAGGCTCGGGATGTACCTCTATCATTAATCCGTCGAAATTTAGATCCATAGCTGTTTGTGAAAGGTTTGCTATCAATTCTTTTTTACCTGCAATGTGGCTGGGATCACATAAAAGAGGGAGGTGCGGCATATTCCTTTTTAATTCCATCGGGATTTCCCAAAGAGGATTGTTTCGAAATCCATGATTGTTATGTAAAAAAAATCCTCTGTGTATGGCAATAAGTTGCCGGATCCCTACTTGTTGAAATCGTTCAATTGCACCAATCCAAAGTTTGATGTCGGGAATGAGTGGATTTTTTATCATCACGGGAAGTTCGGTTCCTCGAAGTGCCTCTGATAGCTCATTTACTGAAAAAGGATTACCACAGGTTCGAGCTCCTATCCATACGGTGTCGATGTTATTTTTCAGACAGAGTTCAATATGCTGAGGTTTTGCAACTTCTACAGCAAAATGTACATTATATTGCTGCTTTAATTCACATAACCATTCTAATGCGATGTTTCCTAATCCTTCAAATCCGCCGGGACGCGTGCGGGGTTTCCATATTCCGCAACGAATCATTTTTATTTTTGGCAATAAGGACAAATCCTGAACAATTCGAGTTAGCTGTGCCTTATTTTCTACGCTGCAAGGTCCTGCTATTATAAAAGGCAAATTGTTGGAAACAAAGAAGTTGTTTATATTGAGTGTTGACATTACAAGTACGGGTTATGATAACAAAAATACAATTTTTTATAAGATAGATCGTTGTATCTTCATGATTATAAATCATTTTATAGGAAATAAAAAACGCTTCCTGAAGGAAGCGTTTTTTATCATATAGTTAAACGATGCTTAGCAAGCGCCTAATTCAATCATTGAGTCGGCAACTTTGATAAATCCAGCAACGTTAGCTCCTTTAACATAATTAATATATCCGTCAGCTTCTTTACCATATTTCAAGCAGTTGCTGTGGATAGAATCCATCATTGCATGAAGTCTTTGGTCTACTTCTGCAGCTGACCATGGAAGGTGTTCTGCATTTTGGCTCATTTCTAATCCGGAAACACCAACACCACCAGCATTAGCTGCTTTACCGGGAGCAAAAATTACTTTTGCTTTTTGTAATTCGTGAATAGCATCTGCTGTACAACCCATGTTAGATACTTCACAAACTAACTTAACGCCGTTAGCAATAAGTTGTTTTGCATCTTTATCGTTAAGTTCGTTTTGGATAGCACATGGCATAGCGATATCAACTTTAGCTTCCCAAGGTTTTTTACCAGCGAAGAATTTAGCAGATTTAAATTTTTGAGCAAATGGTTCAACAATATTGTTGTTAGAATTGCGAAGTTCCAGCATGTATTCTATTTTTTCAGTATTCATGCCTTCTTCGTCGTATATGTATCCATCAGGACCGGAGATACAAACAACTTTTGCTCCTAATTCGGTTGCTTTCATTGCAGCACCCCAAGCAACATTACCAAAACCGGAAACGGCAATTTTCATGCCTTCAAGTTTCATGTTGTGAGTTTTAAGCATATTGTTTACAAAATATACTCCACCAAAACCTGTTGCTTCGGGACGAAGGATACTTCCTCCCCAACCGGCACCTTTTCCAGTTAAAACGCCAGTATTTTCACGAGCTAATTTTTTGTACATTCCGTATAAATAACCTATTTCACGACCTCCAACACCTATATCTCCAGCAGGAACGT
>CAYYUE010000210.1:0-3685 GCA_964474745.1 uncultured Bacteroidaceae bacterium
CAAACCCAATCTGTTTTCCAATGGATCTTTCTGTAGTATCAGATTTATATCTATTTATTGCTGCTATTATTTGATATCTCGACGAGTTACCGTCGAATCTAATTTTATTTTAAAGAAGCAAATTCCTTAACTGTAATTATAGGTTCCTTAGAAATGCTGTTTTTTCCCGTCACGAATGTAATACCAACCATCTTCTCTTTGCTTGTTGTGTATAATACCGCAAGACATACACAAAATAAAGATTAATAGTATTACATATATTTATTTTCATCTAAGACTTATTAATTACTTTGTTGTGGATTATAAATAAATGTCAGCAAACAATCGAATGTATTGAAAATTGCTTGATTTTATATATTGTATTTAATATAATTCGTAAGAAAAGTTCCTGTTGATCTCTTTGTATTTTCTATCATAGGACCATAATTTTATACTTTCTTTTTTCTTGGTTTGGGGAAAGGGGTTAACGGTTCCAGTAATCGAATAACTTGTGTAACCAGTTTGCGATCTTCTATCGGCAAAACATAATGCATTTTTGCTCCCGAATAGGGCTTCCCGGTTTCAGCAGTACTCATAAGATCTTGCAAACATTCATGCATTTTTACAAATACAGTATTATCACAAACCAATAAAATAGGTTTCCCGTTTACATAAACCATATATTCGCCAAACATTTTCTTATGCTCTACAATACCTACATTTTCGATCTGTTTATAAACATATTCTATATAATCAAGATGTGTTGCCATTGTTTATTTTTTCATTATTAAATAAAAAAAAGAGACAACCTTATGCTGATAGTCTCTTTTTCAAGTTTTATATGGTAAAAAAATTAAATTTCCTGTGTGTCAATATATTTCCCATCTATTTCAAAATTCAATACTTTAACATCTTTTGTAAAGAATAAAAACTTCTTTACAACTTCTACCTGATAGGTCTTTTTACCTCGAATATCTAAAATACATACTTCTTTTAATTTGTACTTCGGCATATTTTCAGCTATATAATCTTTAATTGCTTTGGGTGCATATTGCAAGTCCACATACCAACGCATTTCTACTCCTTTATTGGAAAAACGTAACATTTCTTTTGTCGAGCTATTATCAAAAGTTACATCATAAACCAAAGAATCCACTCGAGACCATTGAGCCGTTTTTACATCCGGGTAACGTTTTTGAAAATCTTTTACATAACGTTCTGGAACTTGTTGTTCCGGAATTATTTTTGCTTTTTGAGCCAAGGCAATAGTTTGACTTAATAAAATAACTGCTAAAATTAGAAATAATCTTCTCATATTCTATTATTTAAAAATATTAAACATCTTGTATTCAGCTAACAAATGTACTATTTTTTTCTTGCAAAAAAAAATATATATGTGTTTTTTTTAAAAGATACGATACTTAGTTGACAATCAATCGCAATAGACTTTCCAAGTTAATAACATTAAACAACATTAGGGCTGTAAACACAATTACAACAACCGATACCCATTTTACAAATCCTGCTCCTTTTTTTACACCCAATACAGAACCTATTACAGAACCAACAATACACCCTAATCCATGTAATAACCCATAATCCCACCGGATAATATTTTTTTGTGCAAAAATAACGATAGATGCGATTGTATAAAAAAACATTATAAATACTTTCATTGCATTCGTCTTTACAATTCCATACCCAATCCCCCATACTCCTGCCATCATAAAAAAGAACCCCGTTCCTACCTGAATAAAACCTCCATAAAAACCAATCAATAAAAAGACCAGCAGCATCCAGATATTTATCCCTTTTTCTAATTTTTTAGAATCATCTTGTTGCAACTTCGTAGGGTTATAAAATAGGAAAAAAACCATTACTAAAA
Organism: uncultured Bacteroidaceae bacterium; assembly: GCA_964474745.1. Lineage (GTDB taxonomy): Bacteria > Bacteroidota > Bacteroidia > Bacteroidales > P3 > HGM05376. The sequence goes on from CAYYUE010000210.1 coordinate 1,865, forward strand.
GCATAACAGACAACGTATACCGAATAGTATCTTCAGTAACATGAATTGCCAACCTGGCACCCAGAATAGCTCCTATAACCGTTGGAATAGTTAATTTTAATGCTCGTTTATATTCCAACACTTTGTTGGAATGATATGTTACGGACGATGAAAAAGTTTGAATTAAAACACCAATACGATTAGTTGCATTTACTACATCAATAGGCAATCCCAATAGCAAATAAATCGAGATAGAAATAGCTGTTCCGCCTGCGGACAATGTATTGATGAATCCTACGATAATACCTGAAATAATGAGCAAAATAGCAATAGGTAACGAAATATCCATAAAAAATTATTTATAATTCATTTCGGATATTTCGGGGTAAAAACTTTTTTACCTCACCTTTGTATGAAAGTATTTCGCGAATAAATGAAGAATTCACTGCCGCATGTTCGGGCTCTGTCAAAAGAAATACAGTCTCTACTGAAGCATTCAATTTGTTGTTAATAAGTGCTATATTTTGTTCGTATTGAAAATCTACATTATTTCGAACGCCTCTCAAAATATATCGGGCTCCTTTCTGAATACAATAATTTACGGTTAAAGCATTATAACTATCTACTTTGATGTTTGAATAATTTTCAAATGTTTTTTCAATCCACTTTTTCCGTTGTTCTAATGTAAACATACATTTTTTTTGAGAATTATCCCCTATAGCAATAATGATTTCATCAAAAAGAGGCAATGCTCTTAATACGACTGATTCATGTCCTATGGTAATCGGGTCAAAAGATCCCGGAAATACGGCTATTCGTTTCATCTACTTGTTTTATTATGTAACAAATGAGAATTTAAACAACTAACGTCTACGTTTTGCTTTTTTCTTTATTCGAGGTTGTTCATCATTAAAAACCCAAACCAACCTTACCGAAATACTATTGTTATATGCATTACGCATCCATGTACTTTTATCATTGATAAATTCCCAATCTTTCTTTATTGGACTTAATGAATATTGGTAACGGATATTAAATTTCAAATTTCTCCATATTCGAAATCGAACATCAGCAATAACCGAAAAATCATTCTTTGAAAATGGAACATCTACAAAGTCTGTAATTTCTGTAGAAACTCCTGTAGAATCCCATGCAACGTCTTCTATCGGGTTCTGCAATAATCTGCTATATGAAAACCCCAATCCAAACGTCCATCCTCCAACGGGATCCTCAAAATGAAGCATTATTGGTATTTCCGCATAAGGCAATGTAACTTTATAATGGAAAGGATACGATTTTTCATAAGCACCTCGTTGCGAAAACATCGTTTCAACACTTATCCACCATTTTCCGCTATCCCCTAAAGGAATCATGGCTCCCACACTTCCATTAAATCCCAATTTTTTAAATCCGAAGACTTCGTCCCCGTCTATTTGTGATAAATTTCCCCCTGCTGTTACAAAAGCTCTTATTGATTGTCCCTTAGCAGAATCAAACATAAAAGCTAAAAATAAAACAAAAATGATTATGTACCTTTTCATGAACTTACACTATAAATTTTAATACTCAATTACCTAAACACATCATATTCTAATCTCATATGTAACGAATCCCTCAGAAAAAAAGTATATTTCCACATAGTATCGAATTAAAAAAGATTCCATCAATTTACCAATTACCAGCCTTCTTATAACCTATAATCCGATACCTACTAAAGTTGTTGGAGGCAACTATGAATGCTCTAAACTACGGTGTAATACAAACTATTCAAATAAATATTTTATAATTAGCACATATTATTGGACTGTATGTTATCACCGTTCACTCAAGTATAAGACAATT
>CAYYUE010000211.1:0-3634 GCA_964474745.1 uncultured Bacteroidaceae bacterium
GTAAATACACGTTAGTAACCGATGATATTGACATCATTGCGAATAATCTTAAAAGAGGCGATTTCTTAGAAGTAAGTACTTTTGCAAAAGAAGTAATCGTATCTATCAACGGTGAAAAAAAAGGCAAGTTCAGCAACATTACATTAGTTGCACAAGAAACAGGTTCTTATTTGAACATTTCTCCAAAAAACTATAAACAACGATCCTACGAAGATAATTTATATATTAAAGCATTTTCAAACAAAAATTTAATACTTATCAACGAAGTTGAATTTGAATCTTATATTACCGGTGTCGTTCAATCCGAAATATATGGGAAACCTGATCAAACGGATATTTTTAGAGTACAAGCAATTATTTCTCGTACATGGGCGATGCGCAATATGGAGAAACACAAAACTGACGGATACAACTTTTGCGATAACGTACATTGTCAAGCCTACTACAATCGTTGCATCAAGCCTGAAATTGTTTTCGGAGCCACACAAAGCATTGGTGAAGTATTGGTAGATTATAACAATAATCTTATTGAAACTCCTTTTCATTCGAATTCAGGAGGCCAAACCTCCAATTCAGAAGACGTATGGCAAGCTTCCATACCTTATTTACGATCTGTCCCAGATACTTTTTCATACGGGATGAAACAATCGGTTTGGAAAAAAGAATTTACAACAACGGAATGGTTGAATTATTTCGCAAAAACACACAAATTAGATATCAGCAAAGATAGCATTCGAAACGGTTTAGTAAATTTTGTTCAAGATGAACGAAAAGCTAAAATCATGAATGTTCCTTTAAAAACAGTTCGTAACGATTTGAAATTAAAATCTACTTTTTTCTCTGTATTTTACTATGGCGACAAAGTAGTATTGGAAGGTCGCGGATACGGGCATGGTGTAGGATTAAGCCAAGAAGGAGCTATCAGAATGGTTGAATTGGGATTCCCTTATCAAGACATTTTAATTCATTACTACACAGATGCACGCGTAAAAAGAATTGGAGAACCCGAACCATATTTGGCCTATGTAGATGAAATTGAAAAAATCCTAGGTGAACCTAACGCTCCTGCTCCAACCGTTGTAGAAACAACAACAGTTGAGAAAAAAGAAAGTGCTTCAACAAAAGCAACCAATCCAAAAGCGATATATACAAAACCTGCTACCACAGGTGTTTCACCTAATCAATCCAAAGTAAAAGAAGAGAAAAATAATACCAAAAATACCAAAAAAGATAAAGTAGTATCTAAAATACAAGAAACCAATGAAGACGGATTCACATTCGAATGGTAAAATGCAAAAAAACACCTTGATTTTAGCATTCGCCATACTCTTATATTTTCCTGCATATACACAAATTCAATGGGTATCGGTTGAAAATATGGGAAGTTTAGATATAAACAAAAATACAAAGCTTGGTTTCATTGATTTTTCGACGACTTGGTGTAGTTGGTGCAAAAAGATGGACAAAGAAACCCTTTCGAATCCTATTGTTGCTAACATTCTAAATACGTATTATCATGCGGCCCGATTTGACGCAGAAAATAAAGATACAATACAATGGAAAGGTGCTGAATACACAAATCCGGATCCATCGGGAAGAAATGTAATTCATTCTTTTACAAGGTTAATATTATCAGGAAAAATCAGCTTTCCTACCTTCGCAATTCTCGATTCCAAAATGAATACACTTATTATTATACAAGGTTTTTATCCCGCTGAAGATTTTATCAAAATCCTTTGGTTTTTTGCCAGCAACGATTACAAAAAATATTCTTTTGACAAATATAAAATTATTTTCGACGAACAAATCCGTCTCGAAATGAATAAAAAATTGGCATTGGAATAAGAAAAGATTCAAAAGTAAAAATGATTACTTACGTATAGTCACCCCTGTTTTCGGCACCATATAAATCAAATATTTCATATAATTTTGCATCTATTAATGCGGGGGTATACAATATCTCGATATTAAACATCATACAGTCTAATAAAATTGATTAATATAATAACAAATACTTTTTCAGAAAGTATTCAAGCATAAAATACAATAAAAATGGACAATACAACACATTTAGGATTTAATTCCAAACTTATTCATGCAGGAGGGCATCACGATGCATATGAAGCTGCTACAGTTCCTATTTACCAAACTTCAACATTTCGTTTCAATAGTGCTGAAGATGGGGCTGCTTGTTTTTCAGGGACTAAAGATGGATACGTCTATACACGCATTGGAAACCCAACCATTTCTGCACTAGAACGCCAAGTAGCCGAATTGGAACATGGGTACGGTTCCGTGGCTGTAGCGTCTGGAATGGCAGCCGTCTCGACTGTATATATGGCTTTCTTAAATGCAGGCGATCATATGGTTTCATCAGACGCCGTTTATGGTGCATCACGTACTTTAATGGAAACTCACATGTCACGTTTCGGAGTACAATCTTCCTATGTAAAAACTGAAAATATCGACAATATAAAAGCCGCTATCCGTCCTAATACTAAAATGCTGTACATAGAAACTCCTGCAAATCCAACTATGGGAATTACGGACATTGTCGCTTGTGCTCAATTGGCTAAAGAACATGGATTATTGCTTGTAGTAGATAATACCTTTTGCAGCCCTTATTTACAAAATCCTATCGATCTAGGAGCCGATATCGTACTACATTCTGTAACAAAATTTATCAATGGACATGCAGATATCGTTGGAGGGATCATTATTGCAAAAACTAAAGACAATTATGATAAGTTACATATAATGATGCTGAATTTAGGAGGGAATATGGATCCCCACCAAGCTTATATGGTTATCCGAGGATTAAAAACTCTAGGAATTCGCATTGATCGTGCACAAGCCAGTGCAATGCAAATTGCCGAATTTCTAGAATCGCACTCAAAAGTAGCCTCTGTAGCTTATCCAGGATTACAATCACACCCTGAATATAAATTAGCTCAAAAACAAATGAGAGGAAATGGTTCCATGATTAGTTTCGAACTAAAAGGAGGATTGGAAGCTGGGCGCAAGCTGATGAATACTGTAAAATTATGTATTTTAGCTGTATCATTAGGAGGTGTAGAGACTTTGATTCAACATCCTGCATCCATGACACATTCGAAAGTATCTTCCGAAGCAAAAGCTGCCGCAGGAATTACGGATGGGTTAGTTCGTTTTTCGGTAGGTATTGAAAATGTTGAAGATATTATCGCAGATCTTAAACAAGCATTAGATCAAATATAGATAAATAAAAAAAGCAATAGTAAAAACTATTGCTTTTTTTATAAAGAAAAAATATCATTTTAGTTACTTTATAGAATACATAAAAAAAGGCTGAAAAAATTCCAGCCTTGTGACTAAGCTGGGATTCGAACCCAGGACCCCATCCTTAAAAGGGATGTGCTCTACCTGCTGAGCTACTTAGTCATCCATTATTAGAACAACTTTTGTGACTAAGCTGGGATTCGAACCCAGGACCCCATCCTTAAAAGGGATGTGCTCTACCTGCTGAGCTACTTAGTCTCTCTTCAAATTTGAGTTTGCAAAATTACTACTTTTTTTTTAACTCTACAACTATTTCTACCATTTTTATAAAATGAGTGTGATTTTTTTTAATGACATCTCGATGAAGCTTGATTGG
>CAYYUE010000212.1:0-3616 GCA_964474745.1 uncultured Bacteroidaceae bacterium
CCGCCCCGTGCAGAGCAGCCGCAAAGCAAAAGAGAAAAAACCAAGAGCAAAGCAAAAATAGCTTATGAAACTATTAAAAACTTATCGAATGATGATTTACGAGCTAAAACTATTGAATTTAAAGAAGCAATTCGAATCGCTATAGAAAAAGAGGAAAATGAACTTCAAGGATTACGTTCCCGAATTGAAACGGAATATGATATGCCTGTTGAAGAAAAAGAGGTTATCTACAAACAGATTGAAGCATTAGAGAAAAATTCATATGACAAAACACAAGAAGTTCTGAAAACTATTTTGCCGGAAGCTTTTGCTGTGGTAAAAGAAACAGCACGTCGTTTTGCTGAAAATGAAGAAGTAGAAGTTGCAGCAACGGAGCATGATAAAGATTTATCGGCAACACGGGAAAACGTAATTATTCGAGGGGAAAAAGCTTATTATAAAAATGCGTGGTCGGCTGGAGGAAATACGATCAAATGGGATATGGTGCATTATGATGTCCAGCTTATTGGAGGTGTTGTTTTGCATAATGGAAAAATCGCTGAAATGGCTACGGGTGAAGGGAAAACCCTTGTGGCAACGTTGCCGGTGTATTTAAATGCATTATCGGGAAAAGGGGTTCATGTGGTTACGGTAAATGATTATTTGGCGAAACGTGACTCTGAGTGGATGGGTATGTTGTTCGAATTTCATGGTTTAACAGTTGATTGTATTGATAGATATGAGCCCCATTCCGACGAACGTAAGAAAGCATATTTAGCGGATGTTACTTATGGAACTAACAATGAATTCGGATTTGATTATTTGCGAGACAATATGTCTCGAAATCCAAGTGAATTGGTACAACGTTCGCACAATTATGCAATTGTCGATGAGGTAGACTCTGTATTGATTGACGATGCCCGTACTCCATTAATTATATCAGGACCTACTCCAAAAGGCGATGATCAGGAATTTGATCGTTTCAGACCGATTATAGAAAAAATATACAATGCCCAACGTTTGTTGGTAACCCAAATATTGGCCGATTCTAAAAAAGCCTTAAATTCGGGCACACCCGATGCAGAGAAAAAAGGAGGAGAATTTTTGCTGCGGGCATATCGTGGATTGCCTAAAAATAAAGCACTTATAAAATTCTTGAGTGAACAAGGCATGAAAGCAATCTTGTTAAAAACAGAGAATTTTTATATGCAAGAACAAAATAAAAACATGCATATTATTGATGATGAACTTTATTTTGTTATTGATGAAAAACAACATACAATTGACCTGACGGAGAAAGGTATGGCCTTTTTGGGCTCGTTGGGTGAGGACCCCAAATTTTATCAATTGCCTGATGTCGGCTCGCAACTTGCCGAATTGGAAAAAGAAGATCTTTCGAAGGAAGATAAATTAGCTCGAAAAGATGAAATATTGAAATTTTTCGCGGCTCAATCAGACCGGGTGCATACCGTAAATCAATTGTTGAAAGCCTATACTTTATTTGAAAAAGATGTAGAGTATGTAGTTATTGACAATAAGGTTAAAATTGTGGATGAACAAACAGGTCGTATTATGGAAGGCCGTCGGTACTCCGATGGTTTGCATCAAGCTATAGAGGCCAAAGAGAATGTTAATGTGGAAGCCGCTACACAAACGTATGCCACCATAACTTTGCAAAATTATTTCCGAATGTACAAAAAGTTGGCTGGTATGACCGGTACGGCGGAAACAGAAGCAGGAGAACTTTGGAATATCTACAAACTGGATGTGGTGGTTATTCCTACGAATAAATCTATTATTCGTAAGGATATAGAAGATATGGTTTATAAGACGAAACGTGAAAAATATACGGCTGTTATAAACGAAATTCAGCACATGGTGGAAATAGGACGCCCGGTATTAGTCGGTACAACTTCTGTAGAAACTTCCGAATTGTTAAGCAAGATGTTGAAAATGCGTAACATAAAACACAATGTGTTGAATGCGAAGCTGCACAAACGCGAAGCGGATATTGTTGCCGAAGCTGGTTATGCAGGGACTGTTACGATTGCTACGAATATGGCAGGTCGTGGTACCGATATTAAATTGAAAGACGGTGTAAAAGAAGCCGGCGGGTTAGCAATTATAGGTACGGAACGTCACGAATCGCGGCGTGTAGATCGTCAGTTGAGAGGCCGCTCCGGTCGTCAGGGAGATCCGGGAAGTTCTTTATTCTTTGTATCTCTTGAAGACGATTTGATGCGTTTGTTCGGCTCCGATCGTATTGCACGTGTAATGGATCGTATGGGCTTGCAAGAAGGGGAAGTAATTCAACACTCGATGATTACAAAATCTATTGAGCGTGCTCAGAAAAAAGTAGAAGAAAATAACTTTGGTATTCGTAAACGGTTATTAGAGTACGATGACGTGATGAATAATCAACGTACGGTTATTTATAATAAACGTCGAAATGCTTTATATGGAGATCGATTGTCGATTGATATTTCCAATATGTTTTACGACACGTGCGAAATGATTTACGATCAAGCCTATGCGGGACGTGATTATGAACTTTTTAATATGGAAATGTTGCGTATTTTTGGAATGGAAAATACGTTTTCCGAAAAAGAACTTTTCGATTCCAAGAAGCATGTTATTGTAGAAAAAATTTACGATCTTATCTACACTTCATATAAAGAACGCATGCAACGATTGGCAGATTTGGCTTATCCGTTTATTAAAAACATACATGAAAATACTCGATATGAAAATGTAGCATTCCCTATTACAGATGGTAAAAAGACGATGAATGTAGTTACACCTGTTAAAAAATCGTACGAGAATAAAGGTCGCGAAATTGGATTGTCCATTGAAAAAAATATCACATTAGCTATTATCGATGATCAATGGAAAGAACATTTACGAGAATTAGACGATTTGAAACAATCGGTACAAAATGCAGCATATGAACAAAAAGATCCGTTATTGATTTATAAATTTGAATCATTTAATTTGTTTGAAAAGATGTTATTGAATATCAACCGAGAAATATCATCTTTTTTAAGCAGAGCGTCATTGCCGGTAAATCAAAATGAAAATATGCGCGAAGCAAAAGAACCTACTAGCGACAACCGTAATTTGAAAACCAGCCGAGAGGAAGAGGTAGTGAACCAACGCACGTCCGAACCCGAAAAAGCCCAACCGGTACGGGTGGAAAAGAAAATAGGACGTAACGATCCTTGCCCGTGCGGAAGTGGAAAAAAATACAAACAATGTCATGGTAAAAACGAAGCCGAATAGTTTCGAAAAAAACCATATCCATGAAAAGGTTGCTACAATTTTTGTAGCAACCTTTTTTATATTCATGATCCGAAAATATTTTACATTATAAAGTATTGAAATTTGTCAACGTTGAGATCTTGAGAGGAGTATAATACAATAAGTCTCAAAGTAAACATCGATCAATTGTATCTGTCAAAATCATTCCCGGAATTCACCAAGAAGTGAGATGTTACCTGATAAAAAAGAATTTTAGAAAAATAAGGTTGCATTAAAAACATAAATGACTGAAAAAAGTTAAATATAAGATTTTATGGATATTTTATTTGACCGTTTTTTAAAATTAAAATCATTGAATCAGTGCCAACTTAGTATTACA
>CAYYUE010000213.1:0-3612 GCA_964474745.1 uncultured Bacteroidaceae bacterium
ATTAACTTTTCGGCGAAGTAGCTTATATTTGCGAAGTTATACATAAAATATACTCTAAAAAAGTATTTGTAAAGTTAAAAAAAAGACGTATTTTTGTAGATAGTATAGAATCATATTAAAACGATATATTATAATGGAAAACAACAAATTATTCTCCGAATTTCCACCTGTTTCTACCGAAAAATGGGAAGAAATTATTAATAAAGATCTCAAAGGTGCCGATTATGAGAAAAAATTAGTATGGAAAACCATCGAAGGCTTCTCTGTAAAACCTTATTATAGAGCTGAAGATTTAGAAGACCTTGCATATCTCAATACGAATCCGAATGAGATGCCGTTTGTAAGAAGTACGCAAGTTCAGTCTAATGTGTGGGATATTCGTCAAGATATTTGGGTAAAAAACCCAGAAGAAGCCAATAAAATTGCTGTTGATGCCATTAACCGAGGTGTTACTTCGTTAGGTCTTTGTGTACGTGAAGTTACTACTTGTGAACAAATGGAGATATTGCTTAAGAACATAGATTTAACAAAAATAAAAATCAATTTCATTTGCTCTCAATCCTACTTACCTACTTTAAAATTATTGGTCGAAGTAGCCAAAAAATATTGTTTCGACACAAAAGAAATCGCCGGAAGCATCAACTTTGATATTTTCAACTACGCATTAACTCATGGGGAGTTTTATAACAATGAAGAAGCAAATTACGAAGAAGCAAAAGAAATATTACATTATATAGATAGCGAATTACCTAAATTTAAAGGACTTACAGTAAATGGAAGCTTATTTCACAATGCGGGTTCCAGTATTGTACAAGAATTAGGTTGCACATTAGCCGGTGCAACCGAACTCATAGCAAAACTTACAGAAAAAGGATGCCGTCCCGAAAGTGTAGCTTCCAATATGCAATTTTCTTTTGCAATAGGCTCGAACTATTTTATGGAAATGGCCAAGATACGTGCTGCTCGGATGCTATGGACTAAGATTGTAGAACAATATCATCCAAAATGTATGTGTGCATACGATTTGCATATCCATGCAACCTCTTCATTATGGAACAAATCTATTTTCGATGCTTACGTAAACATGTTACGTACTACTACAGAAACGATGTCTGCGGCTATTGCGGGAGTAAACTCCATATCAGTAGCACCCTTCGACGTTACCTATAAAAATGCAGATGATTTTTCATATAGAGTTTCTCGTAATCAACAAATCTTATTAAAAGAAGAATCGTATTTGGATAAAATTGTAGATCCTGCAGCCGGTTCATATTACATTGAAAACATAACCGATGCAATTGCTCAGCATGCTTGGAAAATGTTTCTCGATATTGAGGCATTGGGTGGTTTTGGAAAAGCAATTCATGAAGGATTTATTCAGAATGAGATTGAAAAGACAGCATTACAACGCAATCAAGATATAGCCACTCGTAAAACAATTATTCTAGGAACCAATCAATATCCGAACCTGTCGGAATCAATGAGTGAAAAGATACAAAAAGCAACAAACTGCGAAAAAAAATCACCATCGGGAAACATCAAAATATTGCATGAATATCGTGGTGCAGAAGCTTTTGAAACATTACGTATTGCAACTGAAAAAAGTACCCAAAAGCCTAAAGTGTTCCTATTAACATATGGAAACTTGGCCATGCGCAAAGCCCGTTCGGGATTTGCAACCAATTTTTTCGGAGTTGCGGGCTATGAGATTATCGATAACACAGGATTCTTAAATGCCGAAGAAGGTGCGAATGCCGCATTAGAAGCGAATGCCGATATTGTTGTCATGTGCTCTTCAGACGATGAATATGCTGAAATTGTACCAAATGTGTGCAAACTTTTAAAAGGAAAAGTAAAAAGTATTGTGATCGCAGGATACCCGAAAGAACAAATAGAAACATATAAAGCAATCGGTGTTAACGATTTTATTCATATGAAAACGAATGTACTAGAATCGCTAACGCACTTTCAGCAATTAATGGGATTGGTAAAATAATATCTATAGTACATTTTATAAGCAGAGATTCCTCATAAAAGAAGAGTCTCTGTTTTTTTATAAATAAACTTCATATGTGAATTAGGGTTAACTTATAGCGTCCGGAATAAATATCTACGTTACAAATATCCTACATTTTTATTCAATGCAAGTAGCTTTAAGGACAATTTTCAGAGTAATGATTTTATTTATTTTGAAATGTGATCATTACTTTATCTCTTACTTTCAAGTTCAATAACTGTTCAGCAGATGCCAATTTCATAGCTATTTGCAAATAACCGGTTGCTGAGACAGTAAGTAATAATGCTCCATTTTTCGGGACGTCGTCGTATGAACACATAACATCCTTTCCAGATGTTTCTTCATTTTGCACAATGAGTGTAAAGTTCCTATTCTTAGAAACTTCCATAAATTTTTCATATGTAATGTTCAAATATCCATTCCCGTAAGAATCAATATACATAATATAAGCAATAACGGAATCAGGATGACATATACATGACAGAGCAACAGATGGATTTAAATTTTCTCGTTTATATCCTATTTTTTCTAACGGAGTCCCATTTGCTATCATAATAACCACTTTACAAAAAAGATCATATGCCGCAAAAGTGTAAAAATTGGAATCCCAATAAACATTAATTTCTGTTATGGATGTATATTTTTCTCCAAAAACCGCATGTGGCATTTTGTTATCCGTACAAACATAATATTGTTCATTATATTCTACTATGACAAAACGATTATCCGTCAATACTTCTCCTGTTCGAGAATCTTTGCCTTCCGATTCAACGGAGTTTACATCAATAATGTGAATAGTTCCTTTCGGGTAATTCAAGCACGCATTTTTTACTATAAAGGCAGTGCTTATCAAATTATAGGGTTCTATATCATGAGTAATATCTACAACTTGAACATTGGAAATACCTGAATACAATCTTCCTTTCACCATTCCGGCAAAAAAATCTTTTGTCCCCCAATCTGTTGTAAGAGTTACTATTTGCATATGAACAACTTTATATCATGATCTGCTATAAATATACAGGTTGCAAAGATACAAAAATAATGCATATTATTATTATTCATTTTTCACCATTTGATAACATATATATGCGAATACCTTCTTTTTAGGTTTCAATTTTTCTATACGTCATTTCTAACATCTACTCCTATTTATCCAAATACAAAAATCGTTATGTTTTACTTTTTAAATTTTTTATTGCTCTCTCCAAATAATTCCTTAAAAAACAAATACGGGACATTAACATTGTGCAAGAGCACAACACCGAGATTGAGCCTAAGATCGGGTACCGAGGCTTGCCTCTCACTTACAAACTTATTCAGTATATAAATCTTTATTCTACTCATACGTACTCGCAAAATATATTCCTATATTTAGAGCTTATTGTTTCATACTACTTTTTTATCACACAAATAATGCGTCATACATAATAGCAGAAACACTTTACAATATCATTTTCAGTTGTTATGGTGAAAACGCTTTTAATTATTGGCATTATTCTTTTTGCTTGCTCTATAGATGGAGAAATAACCTTTTTCTAGGCAGGAAATAACACAATGTAAAAGGAGTACAATGGAAGGATTTGTAATAAAAA
>CAYYUE010000214.1:0-3588 GCA_964474745.1 uncultured Bacteroidaceae bacterium
TTATAATTATTCATTCCGATGTGATGTCGAAAAGCATTTAGGTCTATATACATTTTTCAAATAATTAATTCTGATCATAGTTGTCAAATCAGAAAAATTATAGTATCTTTGCACTTGCAAAGTGGATAGATTTGTATTGATTGCAACCACAAGAAAAAAATGCTAAACCAAAAATCTTTTCTTAGCTACAATCTAAAAATCAACATCTTTTGCATTCAATAATCACAAAAACGTTATCGTTTTTCTAATTTATTAATGTTTAAAGTTTATAAAAATGGCTTATTATTTTACATCGGAATCTGTTTCCGAAGGACATCCTGACAAAGTAGCCGATCAAATTTCGGATGCATTATTAGATGAATTTTTGCGTAGAGATCCTAATGCAAAAGTTGCATGTGAAACCTTAGTAACAACGGGATTAGCTGTAGTGAGTGGAGAAGTAAAAACTCACGATTATGTAGATGTTCAAGCGACTGTACGTGATGTAATTCGCAAAATAGGGTATACAAAAGGCGAATATATGTTTGAGGCAAACTCATGTGGTGTAATTTCTACTATTCATGGGCAGTCTCCCGACATTAATCAAGGGGTAGAACGTAAAAACGAAAAAGAACAAGGGGCCGGAGACCAAGGCATGATGTTTGGATATGCCTGTAAAGAAACTCGTGAATACATGCCCCTATCTTTAACTTTAGCCCACATCTTTTTGTTAGAACTTTCTCGTATTCGTAGAGAAGGAAAGCAAATGAAGTATCTTCGTCCCGATGCGAAGTCTCAAATTACCATAGAGTATAGTGATGACAATAAGCCATTGCGAATCGAGGCTATTGTAATTTCAACACAACATGACGACTTCGACGAAGAAGAAAAAATGTTGGCAAAAATCAAAAAAGATATTGAAGATATACTAATTCCTAGGGTTTTGAAAAAACTCTCGAAAAAAAATCAAGATTTATTTGCTGACAAGGATTACAAACTCTATGTGAATCCAACAGGCAAATTTGTTATTGGAGGGCCTCATGGCGATACCGGATTAACAGGTCGCAAAATTATCGTAGACACTTATGGGGGTAAAGGAGCTCATGGAGGTGGTGCTTTTTCAGGAAAGGATTCTTCAAAAGTAGATCGGAGTGCTGCATATGCGACTCGTCACATAGCAAAAAATCTGGTAGCTGCAGGAGTATGTGATGAAGTTTTAGTACAAGTAGCATATGCTATTGGTATTGCAGAACCTGTAGGGTTATACATAAATACTTATGGAACAAGTAATGTAAAATTGACCGATGGACAAATTGCAGCTAAGGTAGCGAAACTCTTCGATATGCGGCCCTATAGTATCATAAAACGCTTCGGTTTACAAAATCCTATCTATTTGGAAACAGCTTCATACGGACATTTCGGTCGAGATCCATTTTCAAGAGAAGTAACATTCATTCGTAATGGAAAAGAGATTGTAAAAGAAGTAGATTTTTTTGCTTGGGAAAAACTAGATTATGTAGAAAGAATACAAAAAGAGTTTCAACTATAATAAAAGTTTCAGCTTGAGGAAAGGAGATTTTTCCACATTTTTTGTTGAAGAATCTCCTTTTTCAATTTGGGTGTATTCGGAAAAAGAAATCAATTACTAATGAATAAAAAAAATGTAGATTCATCTCTAAGTATAAAGTTTTTATGAACCTACAATTCTATAATATCAGAGCATTTAATATGCACGAGCAAAAATTACACGACGATGAGAAGGCTTACCACTATAAATGCATCTACCTTCTTCTTCACCTGATTTAATAGGAATACAACGAATCGTTGCCTTAGTTTCTTCTTTGATTTTTTCTTCCGTTTCCGGAGTACCGTCCCAGTGAGCCAAAATAAATCCTCCTTTTGCATCTAGAATTTCTTTAAATTCCTCCCATGAGTCGGCTTTACGAGTATTCTCTTCCCTATATGTCAATGCTTTTGTATACAAATTGTCTTGAATAACATCCAATAAATGTATAATTTTTGTTTCAATGTCTGTAATTTGATACGTGAATTTTTCTAATGTATCTCGACGAGCTATTTCTACCGTTCCGGCTTCTAAATCACGAGGTCCTATTGCAATACGAACAGGAACACCTTTAAATTCATATTCATTGAATTTCCAACCCGGTTTAAAAGCATCTCGATCATCATATTTAACAGAAATTCCACGAGCTTCCAAATTGCGTTTCATTTCCAACGCTTTCTCGGAAATAATTGGTAATTGATCGTTTGTACGATAAATAGGAATGATTACGACCTGTGTAGGCGCAAGTTTTGGAGGAAGGACGAGCCCATTGTCGTCGGAATGAGTCATAATTAGAGCCCCCATCAATCGGGTAGAAACCCCCCAAGAAGTGGCCCATACATATTCTAATTTATTTTCATTACTTAAAAATTTAACGTCAAAAGCCTTTGCAAAATTTTGTCCCAAAAAATGCGATGTTCCCGCTTGCAATGCTTTACCATCTTGCATCATTGCTTCGATGCAGTACGTTTCTATCGCTCCCGCAAATCGTTCATTAACTGATTTAATCCCTTTTATAACTGGTATTGCCATCCATTTTTCAGCAAAATTGGCATATACATCGAGCATTCTTTCTGCTTCTGCAATAGCTTCTTCTTTCGTAGCATGGGCTGTATGTCCCTCTTGCCATAAAAATTCAGCCGTACGCAAAAACATACGAGTACGCATTTCCCAACGAACTACATTTGCCCATTGGTTACATAAGATCGGCAAATCTCGATATGACTTAATCCAATTACGATAAGTGTTCCATATAATAGTTTCTGAGGTAGGGCGAACAATAAGTTCTTCTTCTAACTTAGCATCATTATCTACTACAATTCCTTTTCCTTCGGGATCATTTTTCAAACGATAGTGCGTAACCACAGCACATTCTTTCGCAAAACCTTCTACATGGCTTGCCTCTTTGCTGAAAAATGATTTAGGAATAAAAAGAGGAAAATAGGCATTCACATGTCCTGTATCCTTGAACATTTTATCCAACGCATCATGCATTTTTTCCCATATTGCATAACCGTAAGGTTTTATAACCATACATCCACGCACAGCAGAATTTTCTGCTAAGTCGGCACGTGATACCAATTCATTATACCATTCCGAATAATTTTCGGATCGAGTCACAAAATCTTTTGCCATTATTAAAATGTATTAAAGTATTCAATATTTCGAGCAATAATACGTAATCTTTAAAAAAAAAACGTATCTTTGCCGAAAGATTTCAGCATGCAAAGATACTAAATAATCAATAACAAACATTTAAAATAGGAGGGATTTGTCATGAAAAAAGTTTCCAATACTCTGATAAATAGTATCGTATACACATCTCTATCTGTATTGTTTTTAGGTAATGCCGTGTTTGCTCAAACCGAAATATATGATGAAGCTTATTATTCCCCATCAAAAAACGGAAACATTACTGAAAATTATAAAGCTATAGACCAATATCGTGATACAACAGAGTCTTCTGTGATTGAAAATATTAATGTAGAATTAATCGGAGAACCTCAACAAACAAAAAATACAGTTGTTGAAACGACTTATTCTAG
>CAYYUE010000215.1:0-3578 GCA_964474745.1 uncultured Bacteroidaceae bacterium
AATGTTCACATTTCACGTGCTGAACATATTGCTCTTTCCACTTCTCTCCCTTGTAGCTGCAGTGTGTGCCTTTATAGTGGGTATAAATGTTTTTGTTTCTTGTGGCAATCAAGAATTACAGGATCAATTGGCTAAAGTGGAACTTCAAAAACAAGAAATGCAAAAGCAATTTGATTCCATTATGTTTAAGTACGAAAAAGTGAAATCGGAAAATGTACTTTATACAGAGCAGTTTGTTGAAAAAGATAGTATAATAGAAACACAAGCAACTAAAATTAAAAATTTATTTGCAGAATTGAATGCGGCTCAGAGTAATAGCGGACAAGGAGGATCCGGTACCACTACGACAAAGACTTCGAAATTAAGAGAACAAATAAAGGAACTGCAACAAAATTGCGATAATTATACTCAAGAATTGGCAGCATTACGTGCTGAAAACGAAAAATTGAAAAATGAAAATCAGCAAGTTTTAATAAAGATGGGGGAAACTCAAGTTACTAATGAAAAATTGGCTCAAGAAAATCAAATGCTGAATCAAAAGATTGAAAAAGCCCGCCAATTGGTTACTTCAGATCTTACGGTTACTCCTATGAAAAAGAAATGCAGCGGAAAAGGGTTGACGGATACAAAATATTCTTCAAGAGTAACTACGGTTAAAGTAGAAACACGGTTATTGGCAAACGATGTTATTGATCCCGGTACAAAAACTATCTACCTTCGCATTACAGGACCCAACAATAGAGTGCTTTGTAATGGAACTGCAGAAGAATTTAGTTTCGATGTAGATGGATCTCCATTACAATATACTGCTAAACAAGATATTGAATATGAAGGTAATGCAAGAAATGTAATTATCAATTGGAATAAGAACGAGAATGTAAAAATTACCAAAGGAACATATCGTGTTTCCTTATATGCCGAAGGTCGTGAGATTGGAAAAACTTCATTCAAATTAACAAAATAGGCAGATTTTTAATACCTAAAAGCAGCCGATTATAATGTGTATAATTGGCTGTTTTTGTATAATACCATAAGTACAGTGAATTTAAATTTACAAAAATATAAAACATTCCGAAATCAATACCCTACATTTTGTTACGAGTCGTTTTCGTATAATTACGTTGCAGAAGGTTTACAACTCAAGTTTTTGTTTACAATTGATGAAACGATCCGATTTGAACCAACTGCCATTATACCTTATCGGACTTTTTATCGATTTGATACATTAACCAAGGAGCAATATGATTTACTTGTTTTTCATATTGGAATGATTGAGTTGATTAGTTATTGGAAAGCTACTTGTTCACCCGAAGTTGTTATAAAACCGTATGTATTATCTGAGGCACAAATCTCGTTTTGGAAAAAATTGTATTTTAATGGATTGGGTGAATTTTTTTACGTAAATGGGATAGAGGTGTTGCAGGAAGATTTCATGAAGATTCGTTGTGCTTCCGAAGCCCCTGTTCATAAAACAACTTTTGATACGTCGGATCGTTTTATTGTTCCGATAGGAGGAGGAAAGGATTCTGTGGTTACTTTGGAACTGCTTCGGAAAGCTGGAAAAGATTTCTGTCCGATGATTATTAATCCAAGGGGGGCTACATTAGAATGTATTGAAAAAGCCGGATTTGAACGGAACCATTTTATTGAGGTAAAACGAAGCATCCCTCCGTTATTGTTGGAACTCAATGCTCAAGGTTTTTTGAATGGGCACACGCCCTTTTCCGCCATGTTGGCATTTTATACATTGCTGGCGTCTGCACTAACCGGACGGAAACATATTGCGCTTTCCAACGAATCCAGTGCTAACGAATCAACGGTATTAGGAACCTCTGTGAATCATCAATACTCAAAGAGCTTAGAATTTGAGAATGATTTTCGAGAATATGTAAAAAATTACATTTCAGATAGTTTTAATTATTTTAGTTTTTTACGCCCTCTTAGTGAATTGCAAATAGCGATGTTATTTGCTCAATATCCTCAGTATTTTAGCGTGTTTAAGAGTTGTAATGCAGGAAGTAAAACGGATAGCTGGTGCGGTAGTTGTGCCAAATGTTTATTTGCATATATTATTTTGTCTCCGTTTATTGCTCCGCGACAACTACAGATTATCTTTGGAAAATCAATGCTGGATGATATTTCCATGCAACATTTTTTTGACGAACTTACCGGAAAATATACTACAAAACCGTTTGAATGTGTTGGTACGATAGAGGAAGTAAATGTTGCTTTACGTATGACAATACAGCGATTTTATAGTGTTTCCGAATTACCTGTTTTATTAAAAAACTATGTTCCTCAGGAACTTGTTTTGCCATTGGATATATTGTCGTTTGAACATAATGTATCGGCAGATTTGTTAAAAATCATTCCTATCTCATAACAAAAGGAGTTTACTTTCATGCATCGTCGTATTTACATACCATCGGAATATATTAAACGACAAGCTGAAAAAATTGGTTTTCAAGCCTGTGGAATTTCCGAAGCTTGTGAACTTTCAGATTTTACATATCATTTGAGAAAATGGATTGCTTCTGGATTTCATGCGGATATGAACTACATGGAATCCTATTTTGAAAAACGATGTAATCCGACGTTATTGATGGAAGATAGTCGTTCTGTAATTAGCGTATTACTAAGTTATAAGCCTTCGCAGCAACTATCGGAACCTCCTTTTATAGCTCAGTATGCTTATGGAGAAGATTATCATATAAAAATAAAACGGATGTTGTTTGAATTGATTGCTGCCATTCAGTTGGATTATCCTCATGTTAAAGCTATTCCTTTTGTGGATACGGCACCGATAAGTGATAAATATTGGGCAGCAAAAAGCGGATTGGGTTGGTTGGGAAAAAATACGTTATTGATACATCCGATATGGGGATCGTTATGTAACATAGGAGAGCTGGTAACAAATATACAAACGGAATACGACCGACCAATAGAAAATAAATGCGGCGATTGTACTTTGTGCATAGAATCGTGCCCGAATGGAGCACTGAAACAAAATGAAGGATTGGATGCAAGACGTTGTATCGCCTATCATACCATTGAAAACAGAGACGAAGTATTGCCCGAAACCTTACATTTGGCTGGATATGCATTTGGCTGTGATTGCTGTCAAAACAAATGCCCTTACAATGCGCGAATAGAAGCTCAAATTACAGTTTCAGATGAACAGCTGAATCAATTACGGCTGTTGAAAACTGCAAATGCATCGCAGTTCAAAAAGATAACTCAAAAAACCGCAATGAATCGTATTCGTTATACCCAATGGAAGCGGAATATTGATGCATTATATGGAAATGAATAGCTAGACATTATGAGGATATATGACTATCTTTCATAAAACAAAAAATAAGAGCTCTGTTAATTAAAAAAAGTAAGAGATTAAAACCGTGTGATTTGGAATGATACTGCCAGAAATAGTAAGTCTTTTTTGAATCGCACAACATTTGATTTGTATTTGTGTTACAAATAAGCTTTTGGTTACGTAACCCGTACTTTAAGTATGCAGAAAAATAAAATAATTTTAATAGTGTCTGTTATTGCCATAGGATTAGTGCTTTTAGGTGCAG
>CAYYUE010000216.1:0-3575 GCA_964474745.1 uncultured Bacteroidaceae bacterium
TACATTGTTTTCAAAATTAAATAGCCTAAATGCAAGCTTCATACAAATGTACTTAAAGCAAGAATAATTTCTTAATAATTTAAACAAAAAACAGGTAACAAAAACAAAATAAACACATTCTTTGAGGGGTAAAATGGAATTATGTAAGCAAATTCGCTATTTTGATTAAAAAAGCAACTTTTAACTTACAAATATAGCAACCAACTAAATTGTTTTTCGTCAAATATTTCATTAGCCACTTCTTGTAGCAAGGCAGCATCTACTTCATTAATATAGCTATTCATTTCTTCCAATGAGTCCACTTTTTCGTATATCAAATAACTTTTCCCCATAGCTTGCATTTCATTTAATGGCAATTCATTACTAATAGCTATTTGCCCTATTAGCTGTTGTTGAGCATTATGTAATTGCATCGCAGTAATACGTACTTCTTTTACTCTGCGTAATTCTTGCATAATCAATTCCACAATGCGATCTTTGAATTCGGCATCCATAGCGGCATATACATAAAACAAGCCCGAATCGCTAAAAGGATTATATTGCGATTCTATGCTATAACACAAACCGTATTTTTCTCTTATAGCCACATTCAATCGTGAATTCATTGCCGGCCCTCCCAATACATTATTAAGCAAGGTAAAGGCCACTTTTTTCTGATTAAATATATTATATGCCTTACATCCTAATAATGCATGTACTTGATGGATATGTTTATTACGGCTGTTATGAAAAGTCACATATTCAGTTACAGGAGTACGGGATGATGATGAAGTAGTGGCTGGATGAACTTCAAAATATTTTTTACAAAGTCGTATTACTCTCGAAAACTCCTCATTTCCCACTACTGAAATTACCATTTTATCAGTAGTGTAATTACGTTGCATAAAATCACGCACTTTATCTGATGAAAAATGCTTCACATTTTTAGGTGTTCCCAAAATATTATGAGCCAAGGGATGTGAGCCGAAAATCTTTTCTTCAAACTCATCAAATATTAATTCTGTAGGAGAATCTTTGTAAGAATTAATTTCATCAATAATAACATCCTTTTCCTTTGTTAATTCTTTTTCCGGAAAAGCAGAATGGAACAATACGTCGGAAAACAATTCCAAACAACGTTCCAAATGCTCTGATAATGCAGAAGCATACACACAGGTTTCTTCTTTTGTTGTATAAGCATTTAATTCCCCTCCTACACCATCAATTCTATTGAAAATGTGGTACGGCTTACGGTGCTCGGTACCTTTAAAAAGAGCATGTTCAATAAAATGTGCTATTCCTTCCTCATCTTTTGCTTCGTCGCGAGAACCTACGCGAATAAAAACGCCGGAATGAGTTACAATAGATCGATTTCGCTTGAAAACAATGCTGATACCATTATGCAATTTATGGTACTGATAAGGAAATTCCAATATTCTTTCTTTATTAATCTTCAACAAATTATCTGTTTTTTGTGTTATATCCAAAGTTCGCAAAGATACGATTTTTTCTGTATTGCGAATGGCAAATAAATGAATTATCGTTAGGATCCAACTGCATATGAAATTAATAGAAGAAGATACATGGCTACAACCGGTAGCAAATGTAATTATTCGCCGACATCAGCAATATGAAATTCGAAAGTCGGTTATTGAAAATGAATATGGAAGCTTATATCAATACGCGGGTTGGCACAATGAATTGGGGTTTCATTACGATAAAAATAAAAAGGGTTGGTTTTTCCGTGATTGGCTACCAAGAGCGCAGCAAGTGTATCTTATAGGAGACTTTAATCATTGGGAGCCCTGCCGTAATCCATTACACAGAACAGAAAACGGTATTTGGGAAATATTTCTTCCCGATATAGAATGGAAAGATCAATTAATACATAATAGCCACATAAAACTTAATATAAAAAGCAAAAATGGATGGTCTCAGCATTTACCGGCTTACATCCTTTACACTTATCAAGATCCCGTTACAAAAATATTCAACGGGCGATTTTGGAATCCTTCTTATGCTTTTGATTGGGAAAATGATACCTCTATTTCTATATCGCATGACGAACTATTTATTTATGAATGTCACATCGGTATGGCTCAAGAAAAGTTAGGCGTAGGTACATTTGAAGAATTCACCCAGTTTCAAATTCCTTATATAAAAAGTTTAGGCTACAATGCATTACAAATTATGGGATTGGCAGAACATCCTTATTATGGAAGCTTCGGATATCACGTAAGTAATTTTTTCGCCCCATCGTCACGGTTTGGCACACCCGGCGAACTAAAGAAACTGATACGTACAGCTCATCAAAATGGACTTATTGTAATTATGGATGTCGTACATGCTCATTTTGTCAGCAATATATTAGAAGGGTTGAATCAACTTGATGGAGAAGATGGATTATATTCTCGCGAAGGGAATGAAGGGAATCATCCGTATTGGAATTCCAAACTTTTCGATTATGGAAAACCGGAAGTACAACGTTTTCTACTTTCAAACCTACGTTACTGGATGGAAGAGTTTCATATAGATGGTTTTCGTTTTGATGGGGTTACCTCCATGTTATATACACATCATGGTTATATCGATAATTTTGGAACATACGAAAATTATTTTGGGAACCAAGTAAATGAAGATGCGATTACCTATATAACATTGGCTAATGAACTAATCCATACACTTAATCCAGATGCTATAACCATTGCAGAAGAAGTCAGCGGAATGCCAGGAATAGCACGTCCAATAGATGAAGGAGGCATGGGATTTGATTACCGAATGGCAATGGCAATTCCTGATTACTGGATTCGAATATTAAAAGATGAAGCAGATTCGCAATGGAACATGGAACAACTATGGCATGTAATAACAAACCGTATTTGGAATGTAAAAACAGTAGCATATTGCGAAAGCCATGATCAAGCGATGGTTGGCGATAAAACCTTGGCATTTCAACTTATGGATAAAGAGATGTATTACGGTATGGGTGTAGATCAAGATAATTTTGTTGTAGACAGAGGTATTGCTCTTCATAAAATGATACGTTTTTTTACGCTCACTTTGGGAGGACAAGCTTACTTGAATTTTATGGGAAACGAATTCGGTCACCCTGAATGGATCGACTTTCCAAGAAAAGAAAACAATTGGAGTTACCAACATGCGCAACGATTGTGGTCGCTAGCAATAGATCCGAAATTGAAATATAAATACCTATTAGCTTTCGATATAGCGATGCTTTCTTTTGCGAAACAGTATCACATATTGAAGGCAGGATTGGTCAATCTTATGCTTATTGACGAAAAAAACAAAACAATTGCATATGAATCTGGTAATTTATTGTTTGTGTTCAACTGGCATCAAGAAAATTCTATCCCAGAATATAAAATACCTATAACTAAACCAGGAAAATACCATTTAATTTTTTCCACTGACGATCCACAATATGGAGGTTTCGGGCGCATCGATCCTAAAATAGAATATTTTTCACAACCATTCAATAATGAACAATATTTACTCATATATAATACCAATCGTAATGGAAATGTTTTTGAAAGGAAAGAGTAAAACAATTTCTGCCATCATATACACGACACAAT
>CAYYUE010000217.1:0-3550 GCA_964474745.1 uncultured Bacteroidaceae bacterium
ATTTTAATTCATTCAAATTCAATACTAGAAAATCATTTTTTAGCCCAAAAAAGATGATTATTTCTACATAAAATTGAATCAAAATCGAAACCAATATTCCATTAGGAAAAATCGTAAAAATACGATTTCACTACCTTGTAATAAAAACCAAATACGATAAATACCCTTTCGGAACAAACCACCTATTTTATCTATAGACATAAGTCCCCATTTGTATGAAAAAAATGAAACCTAAAAAGCATTTAATGGAAAATGAATTTCATAAAAACTTTCATCGTATTTGACCAATATTGCACCTCATATACAATAAACATCTTTCATGTATATCGGAAAAAAAACTTATTTTTGCATTTGAAAAGAGGGTGTATTTTAGAAAATAATATCTGAAAAACGTTGTTTATAAGAATCTTACACAGGTTTTATCAATTAAATACGTTTATGAGGGTGGAATACGCATCGAAAAAAGTATTTATTTGCCTTATTGGCTCCTCTATGTGTCAAAAAAAGACTTATATAAATAAAATTGATTTTATAAAAATGAAAAAATTAATAGAATGTGTTCCCAATATCAGCGAAGGCCGCGATATGAACATTATAAACCAAGTAACAGCAGAAATTGAAAAAGTAGAGGGAGTGAAATTACTCGATGTAGATCCTGGTGCATCTACAAATCGTACCGTTATTACTTTCGTGGGAGAACCGGAACTTGTTTGCGAAGCTGCCTTTCGTGTTGTTCGGAAAGCAGCCGAGCTAATCGACATGCGAAACCATCACGGAGACCATCCGCGCTTTGGAGCAACGGATGTATGCCCGTTAATTCCTATTTCAAATATTACGATGGATGAAACAGTAGCTTATGCTCGCAAATTAGGAGAACGCATTGGAAAAGAATTAAATATTCCGATATTTTGCTATGAAAATGCTGCATACTCAAATCAACGTCGAAATTTAGCAACATGCCGCCAAGGAGAATACGAAGCATTAAAAGAACGTATTTGTACCCCTGAATGGAAACCGGATTTCGGACCTTTCCAATTTACCGACCATGTAGCTACAACCGGAGCTACGGCAGTAGGAGCACGCGACTTTTTAGTAGCTATCAATTACAACTTAAACACTACCTCCACACGCCGTGCCAATGCAATTGCTTTCGATGTTAGAGAAAAAGGACGCCCTCAACGCGAAGAAGGAAAAACAAACGGAAAACCGATGAAAGACGAAAACGGAAAACCGATCATGATTCCGGGAACACTAAAATGTACAAAAGCCATCGGATGGTATATTGAAGAGTACGGTATTGCTCAAGTTTCAATGAATATAACAAACATAACAACAACTCCTGTACATATTGCTTTTGAAGAAGTTTTTAACAAGGCAGCAGCTCGTGGCATACGCGTTACAGGATGCGAAATTGTAGGCTTAGTTCCCAAAAAAGTCCTCATCGAAGCTGGAAAATATTATTTAGCTAAGCAACAACGTTCTCTTGGGGTTTCGGAAGATGAAATCATCAAAATTGCCATCAAATCAATGGGATTAGATGATCTGAAACCTTTTATTCCTCAAGACAAAATTATTGAATATGTACTCGAAGACAAAAATGTAAAACGACTTGTCGATATGACATGTACCGGTTTTGCAAATGAAACAGCTAGTGAAAGTCCAGCACCGGGGGGTGGTTCTATCTCCGCTTATATGGGTGCGTTAGCTGCTTCTTTAGCCACTATGGTAGCAAATCTGTCTTCACACAAAGCCGGTTGGGATGAACGTTGGGAAGAATTTTCAAATTGGGCTGTAAAAGGCCAAGCCATCAAAGATGAATTACTTCATCTGGTTGATGAAGATACCAACGCTTTCAATATGATTATGAATGCTATCGGGTTACCTAAAAAGACCGAATGTGAAAAAGAAATTCGTACGCAAGCAATTCAAGAGGCGACCAAATACGCCATTGAAGTGCCTTTTAAAACAATGAAAAAAGCATTTGAAGCATTTGAAGTCATCCGTGCTATGGTGAAAATCGGAAATCCGAATTCTGTTACAGACGCAGGCGTAGGTGCTTTATGCGCTCGTTCCGCCGTTATAGGTGCACATTTGAATGTAAAAATTAATGCAGCAGGATTACAAGATCAAGATTTTTTAAATTCCATTTTAAAAGAAGCAGATTGTATTGAAAAAGCTGCAATTATTGAAGAAAAAGAACTTTTGGCTATGGTGGAAGAAAAAATTAAAGGATAATTATTTTTTTAAACCGAAAAAAAGCAGTGGGAGAAATTCCCACTGCTTTTTTAATAAATTAAAAAATATGAATAACCAAAATACAATATGCATTTGCTTGCTAATAAGTGTTCTTTGCAACTATTCTTATGGTCAAGATACCCTTACAATCATGCATTACAACATATTGAATTATGGAAATTATACTCATTATTGTCAACGAATAGATAACCCTGTTCCTCATAAAAATGCATATATAAAAACAATTGTTTCTCATATTAAACCGACTATTTTTAGCGTTAATGAAATGTCCAATAAAGAGAAATTCCAAGACTCGTTATTAAATAAGGGATTAAACATTGAGGATGTAAACTATTACAAAAAAGCTCCTGTAACCAATATATCAGGAGCGTCTTTAGTAAATGTGTTGTATTATGATTCCCGCAAAGTAGCTTTTCATTCGGTATCCGTAGCACAAACATACGTTCGAGATATCAGCATATACAGTATGTATCACAAAGGAAATCGTTTACAACAAGGCGATACTACATTTTTCACTTGTGTACTAGCTCATTTGAAAGCAGGTAACTCGAATGCCGATATCGAAGACAGAACACTTATGGTATCGAACACCATGTATTGGATATCTCAACATAAAAAGTTATCAAACTACTTATTGATGGGAGACCTTAATGTATCTAACCATACGGAAGAAGCTTGCGAACAATTATTTTTCAACATTGACGAAACCATTCGATTTTACGACCCTGTTGAACAAATAGGTCATTGGAACGAAAATGCAGACTATGCCTTATATCATACTCAATCAACTCATTCAGAAAATAATACGCCATGTTTTGCAGGAAGCGGCTTAGACGATCGTTTTGATTTCATTCTGGTTGATAAGACGGTTTTAAGAGGGAGCAATGGAGTAAAATACATAAACAACAGTTATTCAACCATAGGAAATGATGGATTACATTTCAACAATTCTATTTTAGAAAACGATAATGCGTCGGTTCCTGAGGAAGTCGCAGAAGCCCTATACTACAACTCGGATCATCTTCCTATAGTTATGCAATTGGCCATTTATGATTCTCCCCTATCCTGCATTACTACAATGAAACACAAAGGGTTTTCTGTACATCTTATTAAAAATCCGGTTCATTCTAATCTGCAATTCTATGTACAAGATCATTTTCCACAAAATTACATAGCCAAAATTATTTCTATAAAAGGAATAGAAATATATTCTAATCAATTAATATCTACACAAAAAGAACAAACCTTTTCCGTTGCTCACTTACCAACGGGACTGTATTTTTTACAGATACTT
>CAYYUE010000218.1:0-3533 GCA_964474745.1 uncultured Bacteroidaceae bacterium
TATACCAAAGCAGGAGCAGAGAAAGCTCGTATGATTATTGCGGAAATGAATGAAAATATGCCTTTTGTAGGAGGTGATAATTTGATTCATATATCCAAAGTAGATTACATTGTTCCTGTAAACTATCCTTTAAGAGAGATTCCATTGCCCAAAATTACAGAAGTTGAAAAAGCGATTGGACAACATTGTGCTTCGTTGATAGAGGATGGTTCTACCTTGCAATTAGGTATTGGGGCTATTCCAGATGCGGTACTTATGTTTATGAAAGATAAACATGATTTGGGTATACATACTGAAATGTTATCTGATGGGGTAATAGATTTAGTAAAATCAGGTGTTGTAAACGGGAGTAAAAAAACGTTGCATCCCCGGAAAATGGTTTCTACATTCTTGATGGGATCTCGTCGTTTATATGATTTTGTTGACAATAATCCCGATGTAGAATTGTACCCTGTAAGCTATGTTAATGATCCTCGAGTGATTTCACAAAACGATAATTTGATATCTATAAATTCTTGTATCGAAGTTGATTTAATGGGACAGGTAGCTTCTGAAATGATAGGATCTAAACAGTTCAGTGGAACAGGAGGTCAAGTAGATTATGTTCGTGGAGCTGCATGGTCGAAAGGAGGAAAATCCATTATGGCTATGCCTTCTACTGCAGCTAAAGGAACCGTGTCTCGTATTGTTCCATTCTTGGCTCACGGGGCTGCTGTTACTACTTCGCGAAATGATGTCGACTATATTGTTACTGAATATGGAATTGCTCATTTGAGGGGTAAAACATTAAGACAAAGAGCCCAAAGTTTGATAGAAATCGCACATCCTGATTTCCGTCCGATGCTTAATGAAGAATACAATAAACGATTTAAATTTTAATATAACATGCAATTGTTTAAATTAAAAACTCGCCTAACTAAGTTTGACAGTTTTTCCGAATTTGCTCATGAGTTTCAATTATCAAATCGCGATCTATTGATTACAAACGAATTTCTTTACGATCCGTTCATGAAAAACTTACATTTGCCTTGTCATTTTATAATGCAAGAAAAATTTGGTTTGGGAGAACCTTCGGATAAGATGATGAATGCAATTTTGCAAGAAGTAAAGGGAATCGATTATGACCGTGTTATTGCTGTTGGTGGAGGTACGGTGATTGATATATCCAAATTGTTCGTACTGAAAGATTTGGAAAATGTAACAGATGCATTTGAACGTAAAATTCCTATTATAAAAGAAAAACAATTGGTCATTTTACCGACTACTTGCGGAACAGGAAGTGAAGTAACAAATATATCTATAGCTGAAATTGTTTCGAAACATACTAAAATGGGACTTGCTGATGATGCTATTTTAGCAGACGACGCTGTACTTGTACCCGAATTATTAAAAGGATTACCTTTCAAATTTTATGTTTGTAGTTCGATTGATGCATTGATTCACGCTACAGAATCTTATGTTTCGCCCAAATCTAATCCATATACGAAATTATACTGCAAAGCAGCTATTGAAATCATTCTTGATGTATTCAAAGGTATTGTGGACAAAGGTCAAGACTATCGTTTCGAACGATTAGAAGATATGTTGATTGCAAGTAACTATGCAGGAATTGCATTTGGTAATACGGGAGTAGGAGCAGTGCATGCATTGTCCTATCCTTTAGGAGGTAATTATCATGTGCCTCATGGAGAAGCAAATTATCAATTCTTTACAGATGTATTCAAATGTTACCATGCGAAAAATCCGGATGGAAGTATCGTTGAATTGAATCAATTTTTGCAACAGCAATTGGGGACTAACGAGAATCCATATGATGCCATAGATGCTCTTTTGGGAAAATTGATTCCGAAAAATCCATTACATACGTATGGTATGAAATCTGAAGAAGTTGATGCATTTACAACCAGTGTGTTACAAACACAACAACGGTTGTTGGCTAATAATTATGTGGAATTAACAGAAGAAGAAATTCGTCAAATTTATAAAAAGCTTTATTGATACTGAAAACGAGGTATATTATGGAAATTAAAGAAATGGTGGCCAAAGCCCGAGAAGCACAATATGTGTATGAACACCACTTTGATCAAGATCAAGTGGATCAAATTATAAAGGTGGCCGCTCGTGTTATATACGATAACGCAGAAGAACTCGCCAAAATGGCTGTTGAAGAAACAGGAATGGGAGTTTATGAAGACAAAGTAGCCAAAAATCGAAACAAATCGAAAGGAGTTTGGTTTAACTTGCGTGGTAAAAAATCTATGGGTATTATAGGTATAGATGAAAGAACGGGGTTAATAGAAATTGCAAAGCCTATCGGTGTTGTAGCAGGAATTACTCCTATGACAAATCCCATCGTAACACCGATGTCAAAAATGATTTTTGCATTAAAAACAAAAAATGCAATTATCATTGCTCCGCATCCACAATCTAAAAAATGTTCCTCAAAAGCAGTTCATTTGATCAAAGAAGCCGTTATTCCTTTCGGTGTGCCTGAAAATTTGATTCAAGTGATAGAAGAACCTTCCATTGACAAAACCAAAGAATTGATGGAAGCTTGCGATGTGGTAGTAGCTACCGGTGGTATGCCAATGGTTAAATCTGCATATTCATCTGGAAAACCTTCATTTGGAGTAGGAGCAGGGAATGTTCAAGTCATTCTAGACCGTAATATCGATTTAGATACAGCTGCTAAGAAAGTCATTACAGGACGTAGTTTTGATAATGGTATTATTTGCTCGGGAGAACAATTCTTTACTTATCCAAAAACAGATCGTGATGCTATGATAAAAGCATTTAAAGCAAATGGAGCTTATTTTGTAGCACCGGAAGAAAAAGATCATTTGCTGGATACGCTATTTCCTGAAGGAAAAATAAATAGAGTATTGGTAGGACAATCGGTTGCAAAAATAGCAGAGGCAGCAGGCCTTACTTTACCAGAAGGAACACGTGTGATTATTGCTGAAGCCAGTGGAATAGGACATGTTGATAGAATTTGTAAAGAAAAAATGTTCCCTGTCATGGGATGTATTGGATATGACAACTTTGAAGAGGCTGTAAATATAGCTAAAACAAATTTGTTTATGGAGGGTAACGGTCATACTGCCGGTATTCATTCAAACGATCAAGCTAACATTATTAAGGCCGGAACGGAATTATCAGTTTCTCGTTTGATTGTGAACGCTCCTTGTGCAACTACTGCAGGAGGATCTATTCAAAATGGACTTCCTGTAACCAACACATTAGGCTGTGGAAGCTGGGGAAACAATTCTATTTCTGAAAACTTTACATACAAACATTTATTGAATATTACTCGTATTGCTCCATTATCGGCGCGTATTCATGTGCCTTCGGATGAAGAAATATGGGCAGATTAATTTGAAATAATTTGTTCTGTACACCCTGCACCCATTTAAACTCCATTTGTTTCGATACTTTTTGGATTTAAATAATGCTGAGTAGCGATGTAAGTGTGGAAGATTGATAGAAAATTTATACATTTCGATTATGTTAATAATTTAAGTATAAATAAAATC
>CAYYUE010000219.1:0-3529 GCA_964474745.1 uncultured Bacteroidaceae bacterium
ATCTTTTTTCAGAGATACGGAAAGAGATATACTAAAAAAAATGAATTTGTTACGTAAAATATGATGCATGTGTCAATACACAAGGAATACTCACAGATCTAAAATAGTTTTCGAATCCATTTCAGTTTCTTTCCAAATGGAGGGTATTTTATTGCGAAGTCGATTATGGAACTGGTTTTAAGCACCGCTTTTCGATGCGAGAAGGTTTCATATGAAAATTCTCCGTGATAATTTCCTATTCCGCTATTTTGCACTCCCCCAAAAGGAAGGTTTTTGTTTACAATGTGCATTATAGTGTCGTTTATACAAGCCCCGCCTGAAGATGTTTTGCATAATAAATCGTGAGCTTTTGCAGCATCTTCGGTAAAATAATAGAGTGCTAACGGTTTGGGATGGCTATTTACAAAGTGAATTACCTCATCAATATTTTCAAATGTAATAATGGGAAAAATGGGGCCGAATATTTCGTTTTGCATCAATTCGGAATCTATAGGAACATGCTCCATAAGCGTTGGGTGGAAAAAACGAGTTTTGATGTTGTATGATCCTCCATAAACAATATCGCCGCACGAGAGCAATCTGATGAGGCGCTGCATTGCGCCTTCGGATATGATACGAGGGTATTCGGATGCTTCTTCCATATGAGGCCCGAAAAATACTTCGACTTGATGTTTGAATTCTTCGATAAATGCGTTCCTGACAGAGGAATGTATCATGATATAGTCGGGAGCAATACATGTTTGCCCCGAATTGATAAGTTTTCCGAACACAATCCTTTTGACGGCTAAGGATATTTTTGCATCGGAATCGACAATACACGGACTTTTACCTCCCAATTCCAGCGTAACTTTTGTGAGATGCTCGGCAGCATGCCGCATGGCAATTTTTCCCAGCTGAGGGCTACCTGTAAGAAAAATATGATCAAAAGGTTGAGAAAAAAGGAATTCATTAACTTCTCGATGCCCTTCAAATATACTCACATATTCTACCCCAAATGTTTCTGCCACAATTGCCTTGATAATAGTATTTGTATTCGGGGCATCCGGTGAAAGTTTTAATGTTACGCAATTTCCGGTGGCGATAGCTCCAATAAGAGGCATGAAACACAGGTGGAATGGATAATTCCACGGTGACACAATTAAAGTGAGCCCGTAGGGCTCATAATAAACTTGACTTTTTGCATTGATGACAAATAATGAGGGATTTACAGTGGTAGGAGCGGCATGTTTTTTACATAGTTTTATTTGATGACCTATTTCAGATATTACCATGCCTATTTCTGTAATATAAGATTCAAACTCCGATTTATGTAAATCACGCCATAAACTAATCATAATTTCATGCTCATGTTTTTGGATGGCCGTTTTCAGTTTTTGCAAATGTGAAATCCTGAATTCGGTCGCGCGAGTTTGGTAAGAAGCAAAAAAATCACGTTGACAATCAAGGGTTTTGATTATTTCTTGTTGCTGTTCGGCTGATAAGTTCATATGTTTAATGTTTTTTTGTTTGAAGTAAAAAAGGAATCCGTTTTTTAATATGCAAATATGCATATTTAATTATAATTGTATAGAATTATTTCCCAAGTATTATAATAAAATCCTCTAATATAGAACGCTAACCCTTGCTGTAAAGGCTTCTCTTATTATAACAAATGTAGTTCTCGTTTTGTAAATAGGATCATAAATATTTTTTATGTATATGGAAAATGTTGTATATTTGCCAAAGTAAAAAAGTATACATAAAACTATAAAGTATTCAATACTATGCAATTTAAGTTATTGACAATTTTATGTTGCATGCTCTCTTTCTCAGTGAGTGGATTTTCAAATGAGGCCGACACGAAACAACCTGAAAAGTTCAATGCGGGAGATTTGATTATCGGGCATATTACCGATTCGTATTCATGGCATATCCTATCCATAGGAGACAAGCACGTATCAGTTCCTCTTCCTGTAATTTTGATAAACGATGGAAAAATGGATGTATTTATGTCGTCTAAATTTCATCATGGACATGAATCTTATAAAGGCTATAAACTCATAGGAGGAGGAGTGGCAAAAGAAGAAATTATTTGTGTTGATGCCGAAGGAAAACCAACAGGAATGAAACCTGTCGATTTGTCTATAACGAAAACAGCAGCATCCATTATGATTTCATGCTTCTTATTGATTCTATTGTTATTTGCAGTAAAGAAAAGTTGTATTCGAAATAAAGGGAAAGCACCTAAAGGATTGCAATCTCTTATGGAAGTTCTGATTTTATTTATTCGAGATCAGATTGTACAACCTATTATAGGAGAAAAAAAATATGAAAAATACCTTCCTTACATTTTGACATTATTTATATTTATCTTTTTTTGTAATTTAATGGGACTAATACCTTTCTTTCCGGGAGGGGCAAATGTTACAGGAAATATTGCAGTAACAGGTGTGCTGGCAGTGATTACATTTCTAATTACTACATTCAGTTCCAATAAACATTATTGGAAAGATATATTCAATACTCCGGGAGTTCCTTGGTGGCTAAAATTTCCATTGCCGTTAATGCCGATTGTTGAATTTATGGGAATGTTAACAAAACCGTTTGTATTGATGGTGCGTTTGTTTGCAAATATTACCGCAGGACATATCGTAGTGCTGGGCTTCATCACTATTATATTTATATTTGGCAATATGATTCCCGCATTAGGATATGGAGTCTCTGTAATTTCAATTTTGTTTAGTGTGTTTATCAGCTTGCTCGAATTATTAGTTGCATTTATCCAGGCGTATGTGTTTGCCATGTTGTCGGCACTATACATAAGTATGGCGATAGAAGAGCCTGAAAAAGAGCCTGTTTAAAAAGCTTTCAATAACATAAAACCATAATCAATCATTTATCATACTCTTTAATACAAAATAAAAACACTTTTATATGAAAAGCATCAAAGATGTAAATTTTGCAGGTAAAAAGATCTTGTTACGTGTAGATTTTAATGTGCCTGTTGATGAAAATAAAAACATTACCGACGATACACGCATGTGCGAATCGTTGCCTACTATTCAGAAACTATTGGCTGATGGAGCTTCCATAATTATTATGGCTCATTTTGGACGTCCCAAAAAAGGCGGCTTTGAAGCGGAATTTACTTTAGCTCCTATCGCAAAACATTTGTCTGAATTGCTAGGCAGGCCGGTTATTTTTACTCAAGAATTATTAGGCGAAAAGGTTGAAGAAATTGCTAAAAACTTGAAACCCGGAGATGTTTTTTTATTGGAAAACATTCGTTTTTACCCGGGAGAGACGAAAGGGGATAAAGAATTGGCTGAAAAATTATCAAAATTGGGCGATGTATACATCAACGACGCTTTTGGAGCAGCACACCGTGAACATAGTTCAACGGCAACAATAGCTTCGTTTTTCCCGAATGATAAATATTTTGGCTTTTTGATGGAAAATGAAATCATTAACCTAACAAAGTTGATGCAGCATCCTAAACGCCCATTTACCGCTATTATTGGAGGATCCAAAGTATCTTCGAAAATAGATG
>CAYYUE010000220.1:0-3520 GCA_964474745.1 uncultured Bacteroidaceae bacterium
AATTGCCTTTACCTAAGCATATTAATGAAAATAGAATTATAGAAGCTATAAATCCAGAAAAGGATGTCGATGGTTTTCACCCGGTGAATGTAGGAAAAATGGTTTTGGGATTACCTACATTTCTTCCTGCAACACCATTTGGCATTATGGCTTTATTAGAACGTTCAGAAATAGAAACCGAAGGTAAAAATTGTGTAGTAGTCGGACGAAGTAATATTGTAGGAACCCCTATATCCAATATGTTATCACGTAATGCAAAGGGAGCAAATTGTACCGTAACTTTGTGTCACAGTAAAACGCAGAATTTACAAGAATTTACAAGTAAAGCTGATATCTTAATAGTAGCTATTGGGAAGCCAAAATTTATTACTTCCAATATGATAAAGGAGGGTGCAACTGTAATAGATGTAGGTATTCATCGTGTGGAAGATAAAACTACAGAAAAAGGATATAAAATAGTAGGTGATGTTGATTTTGATCACGTTGCGTCAAAATGTAGCTATATAACTCCTGTTCCGGGTGGGGTTGGACCGATGACCATAGTATCGTTGCTTACAAATACACTAAAGGCATACCAAAAGAAAGAAGAAAAAAACTAGAGACACAAAAAAGTGTCTCTTTACGTTTATAATGAATACAAAAATTAATGAAGAAAATCTTCCGGTAATGGAAGAATTTTATAGTTTACAGGGCGAAGGATTTCATACAGGCGAAGCAGCCTATTTTATTCGTATTGGTGGATGTGATGTAGGTTGTCATTTTTGTGATGTAAAAGAAGCTTGGAATGCTGCCATACATAATCCTGCTTATGTATATGATATTGTGGAACGGGTTTCTGAGGTGCCCGCAAAAGCGGTTATTATTACCGGAGGAGAACCGATGTTGTATAACTTAGATACCTTGTGTTTTTTATTAAAAGAGAAAGGAATTCGTACGTTTTTGGAGACTTCTGGAACTTCACCATTGAGTGGTACATGGGATTGGATATGTTTATCTCCTAAAGAAAACGCAGAAACGTTATCAAAGTATTATGATGTAGCAGGAGAATTAAAAATGATTATTTGTCATGAGGATGATTTTGAACGAGCAGAATATCATGCGGCAAAAATTATTCAAAAGAACCCAAATTGTCAATTGTATTTACAACCTGAATGGTCAGTGAGAAAAGAAATAACTCCATTGATTATAGAATATATTAAACAATATCCGAAATGGAAAATTTCCCAGCAAACGCATAAATATATTGATATTCGATAATAGAAAATAATATAATAGAAAAACGCTGAAAGAAAAGAGTTTCAACGTTTTTCTATTGTGAAATTTGGTTTCGTAATAAAAGAGATAAGTTGGGAATTTTATTTCAATGTAATTTCAGCTTTTGTTACCATAACAACCGGAGCTGCTTTTGCCGCACTTTCTTGCTCCGTAATAAATGCTAATACATTCAAATCGGATAGTACTACATTAAGACTTCCAAGCCCAAGTTTTTCAGGAATATCGTAAATAAAAACTTTTTCATATAATGTACCTTCTGTATTTTCGGTGATTGCTTCTCCCTTAACATCGGTAATCATATCACGTAACATTGCATTGTGGGTATATTTTTTGCTAATAACATCGTACATTGCGGGATAATATTGTTGACCTCCGGTTTGGTCACCTTTTATTTTGTCTTGAGTAAGAGCTAGATGTATTAAATTTACAGTTCCGGAAGGTGGAGTCGAGGTAAAATAAGCTTGCACAGTACACGTTAATTTTTTGGTTTCTGTATCAATAATCGCTTTGGCAGCTATATTTACATATGAATCTTCTTTAAGAAGATTTACCACATGTGATGGAAAGTATTCAGGATGGAAATTTCGTGTTGATCTTAAACCTTTGCGGCGATTAACCATTCCACTGGGATACCCATCCCCGTCAAAAAATGCTGAAAGCAAAGTATTTCCATCAGTAGTTTTGTAATTTGGAATTCCGGTAGCAAAAGAACCTGCATGTATATTTATATGATAACACTTTCCCGGATATTTTGCAGCCAATTGATCACATGTTTTATGTCCAATAGGGCAATAGCCACATTTCATTCCTGTAAATTCTTCTAATAGAATTGTTCTTTTTGAAGGAGTTTTGCTAACGAATATTTCTTGTGGAGAGTTGTCATTTCCTCCATCCGGATTTGGATTAGTATTAGTATTACCAGCACCTTGATCCTTCGAGCAAGAATACATGCAGAAAGCAAAAACCGTTCCTAATAATGTAATAAATATTTTTTTCATGAGTACTTGTATTTATTTATAAATTCTATGTACAAAGATAATCATTTTTCAGCTATGAAAGCAATAAAAAGTAATCAATAAACAAACTATAAGTTTCTTTATTTTTTTTGTTATTAATTTATTGCAATAGAGTAGAATTATATGTAAAATTAGGGCTTATGTAATTTGAAAAGTGATATTCTAAAAGTTGTTATGTATTTATAACCGAATGAATAATCAATAAAAGTATTTTTTATTCATCCTCTGATGTACTATATTAAGCGAATAGTTGAGTCAATTATTGAGTATAGTTTTCCACCCATTTCCAAACTTTTTCTATTACAATTTCGGCACGAATTTTAAATGCTTCTTTTGTTGCATAAGCAATATGAGGAGTTAATATAACATTTGGAGCCGATAGTAATGGGTAATTTAAAGGTAACGGGGGTTCGGTTTCATATACATCAATCCCTGCTCCTGCAATTTTTGAATCTTTCAATGCTTCTGCAAGAGCTTCGTTATCTACAACATTTCCCCGGGCTGTATTGATCAAGATGGAATCAGATTTCATTAATTTTAATTTTTCATGATTTATCATATGGTATGTATCGGGAGTGGAGGGTACATGTATTGTAATAATATCCGATAATTTTAAAAGTTCATTCAAGGTAACATAACAAGCACCTAAAGTAGTTATAGAATCATATTGTGTGCGATTATAGGCTAATACATTGCAACCAAATGCCAGTAGTAATTTGATCGTTTGAGTTCCAATAGTTCCTGTTCCGACGACACCTACTGTTTTCCCATGGAGCTCTTTTCCTAAAAAGTTGCTTCGAGTTTCTAAGTTTCTTGTTCGGGTATCCATTTCGGCAATTTTTCTATATACATCAATCATTAATCCTATTGTTAGCTCGCTAACCGCAATTGTTGAATAACCCGAAGCATTGTATACTTCTATATTGTTTAATTTACAGTAGCTTAAGTCGATATGATCCAACCCCGTAAATGCGACAGAAAGCATTTTTAAGTTTGGGCACTTTACCATGATTTTTTCCGATAGTATTATGTTCGATATAATCACGATATCAGAATTGCCAATACGTTCGGCTAGTATATCCGGGTTTTCGTTTCTATCCATATAGAATGAAAATTCATGACCTTTTTTGAGAAAATCATTTTGTAATCTTTCAAATTGTAATTTTGTAATACCTAAAGGTTCAACAGCGACTATTTTCATATATAAAGCAATGTTTTGTAGAGTAAAT
>CAYYUE010000221.1:0-3449 GCA_964474745.1 uncultured Bacteroidaceae bacterium
AGATGAACGCTCTAAACAAAGCACAATCACTCGTACCTGACAAATGTGAAGTCAACAATTCCCCTTTCAAAGGATTAAAATCAATACACAATGTATGTCCATCCTTAAGCAAATACAAATCGCGTATTTTGTGAGCAAGAAGTCCCATAGTAAGTCGAAAATTAATTTCCACGACGGGATGTATTTTATAATAACCCTCTTCTTCATATATAAACATATCCACACCAAAATAACCTCGATATGTTCCTTTACATTTTTCTGAAAAAAAGTCAATCAATAATGAACGATATTCCTGCAACAAACCTGTCGAAACCCATTGTGAAAGCTTCAATTCAATAGCACTATCGGACAAAAGAGCATTTCCTTTATAGATTCCGTTTTGTGTTTCAAACAACGAATATCCGGAAAACAAGACTTTATCATGAACAAAAAATTCCATTGCAAAATTTTGTATTACTTTATATCGTTTTTCAGCTATGACACACCCCTGTTTGCGAATGGTATGCATGATCCATCCTCTATCATTTTCCGTCAGTACTTGTTTACACCACCGTAATCCTTTTCCACTTCCCGACCATGGCATTTTCATTACCATTTCTTTGTGCTTCGATAAAAAACAATCTATATCGGAAATACAATCTAACACTTCCGGAAAAATTGAAGGAACCAAAGAACGTGCATGAGTTTTTAAATATGACAACGCTTCACGGGTTATTTTTCGATGCGAAAGTCTTCTTATATTTTGTAGTTGTTTATGAGACGGAAGTAAATACTCATTTATTCCATAAGTTTTTAATCGATGTACTATTTCCGAATTCCAACCCCATGGTACAATATGCTCAATAGTCAATTCAGATAAAGTCTCTACGGTTGCCGGATGTGATTGTACTCCCAACAAAGTCCCAATATGAAACATTTCTTCATCCGGCATAGTATCACAAAGCACATATCCTTTACCTAAGACCCATGATACAATCCATGCCAGGTTTTTTGAAAATTCTTTCGCTGACAAGGGAGCATTGAAAAACGGGCTATCGTTAGCTAATGCCATATCATGGTCGGGATTAAAAATATATAATGTATTCATATTATAAAATGATTTATGAAATAAAAGGAAGATTACAATCAACCGAATTCAATATACATTCCTCCATATAAAAAGTCGAGGACACACTCGCATCCTCGACTTAAAAAAAATTACATACGTATTTTGTTAATTAAGCATCGATATTAGCATAAGTTGCATTTTGTTCGATAAATTCACGACGAGGAGGTACGTCGTCACCCATCAACATAGAAAATACACGATCTGCTTCTGCTGCATTTTCAATGTTTACTTGACGCAAAATACGGGTTTCTGGATTCATTGTTGTTTCCCAAAGCTGATCAGGATTCATTTCTCCCAAACCTTTGTAGCGTTGTATATGTAACGAACTTTCTTTTCCGGCACCCATTTCTTGAACCAACGTCTGGCGCTCTTCTTCTGTCCAACAATATTCGGCTCGTTTGCCTTTTTTTATCAAATATAAAGGAGGGGTTGCGATATAAACATACCCTTCTTCAATAAGTTCTCTCATATAACGGAAGAAAAATGTCAATATCAATGTAGCAATGTGGCTGCCATCAACATCAGCATCCGTCATGATGATAACCTTATGATAACGTAATTTATCCATATTCAAGGCTTTGCTGTCTTCCGCCGTACCAATAGATACACCTAACGCTGTATATATATTTTTGATCTCATCGCTTTCGAAAGCCCGATGTTGCATCGCTTTTTCCACATTAAGAATTTTACCTCTCAAAGGAAGAATAGCTTGGAATCTACGATCACGACCTTGCTTGGCTGAACCTCCTGCTGAATCTCCCTCCACAAGATACAATTCACACATTGCCGGATCTGCATCTTGACAATCGGCCAATTTACCAGGTAATCCACCTCCACTAAATACGGTTTGACGTTGTACCATTTCCCGAGCTTTACGCGCGGCATGACGTGCAGTAGCAGCCAATATTACTTTATTAACAATTAGTTTGGCTTCTTTGGGATTTTCCTCTAAATAATTGCTGAGTAATTCACTTACAATCACATCTACAGCACCCATAACTTCGTTGTTTCCCAACTTGGTTTTTGTCTGCCCTTCGAATTGCGGTTCTGCTACTTTTACTGAAATAATCGCCGTTAACCCCTCGCGGAAATCATCGCCTGTAATATCAAATTTCAATTTTTCAAGCATCCCCGAACGATCAGCATATGCCTTTAGTGTTCGCGTCAATCCACGACGAAAACCTGCCAGATGAGTACCTCCTTCATGCGTATTAATGTTGTTAACATACGAATGCAGATTTTCAGAAAATGAGGTGTTGTATTGCATGGCAATCTCAATTGGAATATTCTGTTTCTCGCCTTCTATACATATTGGTTCCGGCATAATTTTCTCGCGAGTTTCATCTAAGTAATTGATAAAATCTTTCAAGCCGTTTTCCGAATAAAAATGGAGCTTCAAATGAGTACCCTCAGCATTTTGCACTCGCATATCCTCCAAATTCAATTCAATACCTTTATTCAAAAATGCCAATTCACGCAAACGACTGGCCAATGTTTCAAATTTATATTCGGAAAGTGTAAAAATAGTATTATCGGGATGAAAATGCGTTTTGGTGCCTTGTTTATGAGTCTCACCCACTACTTTTACCGCATATAAAGGAATACCTCTTTCATATTCTTGACAATAGACTTTTCCATCGCGATACACTTCTACAGTAAGATGATCGGAAAGAGCATTTACACAAGAAACACCCACTCCGTGCAATCCTCCGGAAACCTTATAACTCCCTTTGTCGAATTTACCACCAGCATGCAACACTGTCATTACGACTTCCAATGCCGACTTTTTCTCTTTTTCATGTATGTCGACAGGAATACCGCGTCCATTATCTTCTACGGAAATAGAATTATCTTCATGGATTGTTACATTTATTTTTGTACAATATCCGGCAAGAGCCTCATCTATTGAATTATCTACTACTTCATATACTAAATGATGTAATCCTCGTTCATTCACATCGCCAATATACATTGCAGGGCGCATTCTCACAGCTTCCAAACCCTCTAAAACAGTAATATTTTCAGCACTATAACCCGCTTGATTATTAGTTACTTCATCATTTGCCATAATGTATTATTTTTTTAATTTTTGACATACAAAAATACACTTTTTTTCTGACATATAAAAACAGTTTTTTTCATGATTTATCAACAAATAATGGACTCAAAGAAAATAATAATCAATTAATAATAAATGATTTACAAAATTACAATAGAATTCGTTTTTCAATAAGAATATAAAAATAAAATTTTATGTCATTTATATATAAAATATTCTTAAAACATAACAACATTTTCATATCTTTGACGTTGATTAATAAAATATATTTCAGGTTTTCCA
>CAYYUE010000222.1:0-3447 GCA_964474745.1 uncultured Bacteroidaceae bacterium
AATTATAAACTAAATTATGATGAGAGACTTGTATACTTTTTTGTCCCGCAATATCAACACAAATCGACTAAAGGCAATTTCGTTATCGATCTTATGCATACTTTTTTCTACACAAAATATAGCTCAAAGCTATTCTGACATTGTTAAGCGAGAAGAATTGATAAATTCTAACTACCGAGAAAAAGTAATGAATATCATTGAACAAGAAGTTTCCAATAAGCAAAAAATAATAACAAAAAAAACCGAAAAAATATTACTTAATCTTCCATTGGCTGAAAAACTCTACGATGAAGGAAAAGTAATTATCAATTCCGGTATGTTTTACGATACCAATGCAGATGGTAAAAGAGAGTTGAATTATATATTTGAAATTTCATACAATTGCATCAATCCTAACGGCGACTCCGATGACTATCCGGGAGGTTCGTACAATTATTCCGAATCAAACTCATGCAGAGCGATTTGCAACCTTACTCAACAATTTTTGGACGAAGATTGTAAACAATATTTCCCTGCTGATAAAGAGGTAGACATTTTCATTACAAGTACTACGGACGCTAAACCTATATCAGGATTGAAATACAAGGGAGAATTTGGTGATTTTAAATATACTCCGGTTACTTTTAATACAATCCCCACCCGCCTCTCCATTTTTACAAACGATCCTATTACCAATAATGCGGAGCTAGCCTTTTTACGTGCTCAAAGTGTAAAAAACTTCTTACAAACGTCGGTCAATGAGCTAAAAAATACCAATAATAATTACCAATTAGAGACAATGGAGTTGGATGAAACTGGCAGTCAATATAGAAGAAGTTCTATTAAGATTGTTGTGCACAATCCTTTTGAAGAAAGAATTGAGATGATGATGGAAAATTTAAAAAATACAGATACTGACATTGATATCAATATTCCAGAAACAAATACGAATAACAATAATACATTCGTATTGATTATTTCAAATGAACATTATGAGCATTCTTTCCCCAATGTTCCATATGCCTCTAACGATAGCAAAGTATTTCAAAATTACTGTATCAAAACATTAGGTATCCCCGAACGTCAGATACGGTATCTTGAGAATGCATCCGAAAATACCATCCAAACAGAAGGAGTAGAGTGGTTAAAAAACTTAATGAAAATAACCAATGGGGCAAGCAATATTTTAATCTACTATGTCGGACATGGAATTATTAATGCTGATAACTTACCATACATCATCCCTTCAAATGTAAAATCGCTTACCACTTCGAAGTGGGGAAAAGCACAAACCGAAGATCGTGAAGCCATTCCTCTTTCAAAAAAAGAACTAAAAAAGTTATTGGAAGAATCTATATCATTAGAAAGTTTCTGTAAGCAATTTGATAATGTTCCATTACAAACACTAACTATTTTCTGCGATGCAGGTTTCAATGGGAGTCAACGTAACGGAGAGATATTTTTACAAATACCACAAACAGCTGAAAAAACAAAAGGTATGCGTTTAAGAGGGAATGCCATTATTTTCTGCGCTGCAGATTTTACCAAACCTGTTTACAGCTTTGAAGACAAAAAACATGGATTTTTTACCTATTACTTATTAAAAACATTGCGTGAAAATTTAGGCAATATCACCTATCGTCAATTATTTGATGATATAAAAGATGCCGTATCCTTTGAATCATCCCTACAAGGAAAACAACAAATACCAACCATTGTAGTGGGAGGAAAAACTAAGGATAATTGGGAAAACAAAACGTTGAAATAGTAGAAATACTTTATAATTATTGTATTGCTAGCCTAAATTTCTTTGAATGTTTTATGAAAGAAATGAACGTTAGGTTGTGTCCGTTTTTTTCATTCAAATTTTACATATCAAACTTCCTTGTCAAATGGATACTTTCGTCTAGGATTACGTGGGAACCATCCTTTTCGTACGCGTTCTTGTTGTTCAAAAATTTCTTTGATAGTCCAAAAGGAGGAGAATCCAAACACCCCCACAATAGCCGAAATAAATATATTCTTTATCATCAGTGAAGCTATTACTGAGGCGATGCCCAACAGCAAGAATATCCACCAACATTTAACACCACAGTAGTATTCAACTTTTATCACTATTGGATGGAAGAGTCCTATTATCAAAAATGTAACAACACCAATGCCTAATCCTGTGAAAATAGATATATCCATAATATTTTTCCCATTTTTTATTAAGTAAGATATTGTATCAAATAGGATCTTTATTACGAAAAGCGATAGGCAAAGTTGCATTTATATAAAAAATTGATATAGCAAATTATTTTTTATTTATTTGAATCCCTCAAAGTATTTAAAATCACAAAATACCAGATGCACACTTCTTGGAATGAGTCCGAAAAACTCAAACCTTCGTTGACAAATAGCAACCTCGGTACACAATAATAAGAAATCTAATAATGATGTGCTGATTTTTTTTTTAAAATTCGATTCGATTTGGAAACATATTCGACATCTGAAGTCAAATATTTACAATTGTTACCACGAATTGCCTAGGGAATAATATAAGATACTTTTCTAATCCAAGTTGATGGTATTCCTGCAAAAGATTTCCGAACTACTTAGAATTTCCTATCAACATATTTCATTCCCAAGAACATTATATTATAAAACATTTTCATAGGGTTCCGGATACCCTATGAAAAAATCATATATACAAATTTGATATATTCTAACATTTGCATCGAAAAGAGTAATTTATTAAAAACTTACTGCTAAATGGATTCCAACTGAACAATGAGAATGAGCATGCGACCAAGCATAACCAAAAACAGGTCCCAAATGAAACCTATCGATATGCACTACTTCATAAATAGCTTCAACATGAACGGAGAAACGTACTTTATCTGTCATTGTTACTCCCGGAAGCAAAGTGAGATGAAGATTTTCGATAGGCTGATATCTTGCCCCCAAGGCTATCTCAACATGTTTTTCATCGCTTTTAAGATACTCTACTCCTCCACCTAGTGCCCAATGACTATGAGGCGATATTGTCCTGAAATAATGAAAATGAAACGACGGAAGCCATTCTCTATGATTGAATTCATAAGCGGCTCCTGCTCCGATTCCTATCTCGTTTCTGGGATGCTGATGCTCTATCTGTTTTTGTTGGGCCTTCAGAAATTGCACCGAACAGGCAATCAAAGCTGTAAATAATAATACTTTTTTCATTTATTTTCAAACTAATCTGTGGTACAAAAATAGCAAATACTATTCCAAAAAAGATATGTGTTAATCAAACATCATTCACAACACATTTGAGTAAAATCCACGTTTTTGTACAACAAATATTTTGATAAGACGGTTCCATTCTAAAAGTAAATGGAAGGAATAACATTTTTCAATTGAATTGTTTTTTTGCAGATTTAGTAGTTCTTAAAACAATCTTGATAAAGTATTCACCTAAATAAAGCTATATTTAAAAATAGAAAG
>CAYYUE010000223.1:0-3444 GCA_964474745.1 uncultured Bacteroidaceae bacterium
GTAAATAAAATAATGTTGATATGAAAGCTCAATGTATACTTATAGGAATTTCACTTTCGTTTTTTACGACAATAGGTACAGTATCGGCAAAGGATACC
The DNA here is from genome assembly GCA_964474745.1 of uncultured Bacteroidaceae bacterium. Classification (GTDB taxonomy): domain Bacteria; phylum Bacteroidota; class Bacteroidia; order Bacteroidales; family P3; genus HGM05376. Next base: position 99 of record CAYYUE010000223.1, read on the forward strand.
ACCTATATGCTGAAACAGTATATTAAAGGAAATGTGAATCAAGTCGTTTTGGAAAAAGATGCTTATGTTCAAATAGTCAAAGGAGATACTAATTGTATTATCTACTCCAATGAAAATTTGAAGCACCCTAATTCAATATGTACAATAGATAGAAATGTATTGTATATCCAGAATACTAAATCGAATATGGTTAAATTAATTCTGAAAAACTCAATGAATCTTAAACTCAGAGATTTTGCAAAAGTAGAAATAAACGGCAATTTCATCGTATCAGATCAATCTATTGATCTTGGAGACTTTGCAAAACTTTCAGTGTTGGATACTCTAAAAGCAAATAAATTGCATCTTACTGTGCAAGAATATGCAACATTCAATGCAGATAATATAAAGATAGATTCTTTATATTTAAAAGTGGAGGATTATGCGACAGTACAAATTAAAAACGGTTATCTGGGTTATTTGAATGCATCTCAAGTTGAAGATTTTGCCAGGCTTCAAATTTCTACATCTCCATGTGCTTATATGAGTACTTTGACAAAGGTTGAAGATGTAGTTATCGATAAAGTGAAAAAGCGTAAATATTATAAAACGTGGGATTTTGGGTTTAATTTTGCATGGGCATATCAAAATTGGTCGGATGAATTTTTTGGATTAGGAGAGACAGAAAATATCTATAATTTGAAAAATGGATCATTTTATGCATTGGAATTTAATTATACCTATCGGTTTTCAAAATATTTTGGAATTGAATTCGGATTGGGGTATGAATCTGATGTATTGAAATTGAGTAATAATGTTACTTATCAATTGAATAGAGAAACCAATGCTACTGAATTGGAAATAAATTCGGATCCAAACGTGATGAAGTATAATTGTAAATTAGTAGCTCGATATGTAACCATTCCAATTTCGCTGCGTGTGCAAATGGGAAATTATTTATACGGAAGTATAGGAATTGTAGCAGGAGTTAATTATAATTCTAATCATACCGGATTAAAATGTAATTATGAATATTTGGATGGAACCAAAGCGGATATAAAGTTTAGTTCATTTAGTGCACCTAACTTTTCTCCTTATAAATTAGATATTCGATTCACCTATGGATTTAAATATTTACAATTTTTTGCACAAAGTTCATTGCTTTCTATTTTTAAACATGGAAAAGAGTCTGAACTTTATCCCTTTCGTGTAGGTCTCATGATTCGACTATGAAACTAATTTTTCATATAATGTAATTGTAATTTATCTATCGAAAGTATGCCATAACCGGCATACTTTTTTTGCTTAAAAATATAAAGAAAATATTTATAGTATAAAGATTATTGTAATGGAAACAATATGTAGAATACAGTTGTTTTTATAAATAGATTAAAATATTTATACTATGAAGAAATTATATACGGCATCGGCCGAAGTAACAGGAGGTCGTAATGGGCATGCTAAAACCAGCGACGGTTTATTGGATTTGGAATTACGCAAGCCTAAGGAAATGGGTGGACCTGAAGGAAAATATACGAATCCGGAACAGTTATTTGCATGTGGTTATGGATCTTGTTTTTTGTCTGCATTGAATTTATTATTGGAAAAACAACACTTGCCTTTTGATAAAACAAAAGTTGATATTGATGTTCATTTAAATGAAGAAGATAATGGTTATTTTATTTCTGTTGAAATGAATGTATATATGCCCGGAATAGAGGTGAATAAAGCAAAAAAGGTACTACATGAAGCGGATAAAATCTGTCCTTATTCAAAAGCAATACGAAACAATGTACACGTAAATTTTACAGTTCACGTGAATTAAAAAACATTATTAGTTCCGATAAATTGTAAGCTTTTGTCCTATTTTGATAATATCGGATTTTAAATTGTTTTGTTGTTTAATACTTTTAATTGTTGTATTGTATTTTTGAGCAATTTTGTGCAAACTTTCTCCATTTTTTACAACATGTATTTTGGGAGAATCTTGTTTGAGTTTTGTACTTGTTTTGGGTTGTGATTTCTTAGCTATAGAACTTTGAATGGAATCACTTACTTTGGCAGTTAACAATGAGTCTGTTGAGGATGAGTGATTCTTTTTTATGAGTTGGGGAGCCGTATTTTCCAGTTGCTGATATAATGGATTTTTTCGATGTATTGTTATACGATCACCTATTTTTAAAGTATTTCTTTTTTTCGGGTTCCATTTTCGCAATTGTTTTTCTGAGACACCATAACGTTTTGCTAGCTTTGTCCATGTTTCGTTTCGTTTTACCGTATGTATTATTTGTTCAGTAATTTGAATTTCTTGAACTATAGATTGAATTAGCGAGTCTTTTCCGTATGAATAGATTGAATCTTGTAATTTTATAAAAGTAGGAATGTGCTCTAGAGGAAGTCTAATACTATATTTTCCGGTACTTCCTGGGATGAGGCTCTCTTTATATTGAGGATTCAATGACTGTATTTGTTCTGTAGAAATATCCAGAAATTGAGTAATTTGCGCAAAAAATAAATCTCTATGTATGTGTATGGTGTCGGTTTCAATGGGAATTTCTATTTTTGTTGGTTCTAACCCATGTTCACTATAAAAATTCATGATATAAGTAGCAGCTATGTATGCAGGGATATAACCGCGTGTTTCCCGGGGCAAATAAGAATATATTTGCCAGAAATTTATTTTGCCGCCTGAGCGAGCAATTGCTTTGTTGATATTTTTAGGCCCGCAATTATATGCAGCAATAGCTAATGTCCAATCATTATATATGTTATATAGATCTCGTAAATAACGAGCTGCTGCATCTGTCGATTTTATAGGATCTCTTCGTTCATCGATAAGTGCATTTACTTTTAAATTATAGGCTTTTCCAGTTTGATACATAAATTGCCATAACCCTGTAGCACCGGCTCTCGAAACAGCTTTTGGATTTAAAGCAGACTCTATAATGGATAAATATTTTAATTCTTGTGGCATATTATATTTTTCCAGAGTCTCTTCAAATAAAGGGAAATAAAATTCAGAAAGAGAAAGCATGAGATCTAAACTCCTACTCATTTTTTTTACATACATTTTAATATATGCACGTACATAAGAATTAAAATGCATAGGTATTACAGTAGGCAAAGATTGCAACCGATAGTAAAAAACCGTATCTGGTATATTATCAAAATCAATGTTTTGATTTTTTACCGAACGATATTTCCGAGAAGTATACTGTGTGTTTTTTTTGAAAAAATAGGATGCTAATAAACTATCGTACTTCATTGAATATGACCTGTAAAAATAATCCATATCAGACAAATTTTCTTCTTTTTGATTTTGTCCACATGCGACATTGGGAATAAATAAAAACAGTAAGATTCCTAC
>CAYYUE010000224.1:0-3430 GCA_964474745.1 uncultured Bacteroidaceae bacterium
AATCAAATTGAGTCAGGACCATATTCGTAAAATTGAATATGGTCCTGACTCAATTTGATTTAAATATGAATTTTATGAGTACTATTAATTTGGATCCTGAATATTTCAGTTATTTTTACCAACGCGATCACGATGTAATTACCTCTTACCAAAATGCGTATATTGTAATTTCACGAGATGAACTAGGCGTGCTGCAACAAGTAGATTTATCCTCAGGTTCTGTAATCGGACAACAAGAACTGTTACGAACGGTAACAAGCGAACATAGGGTTGCTGTCAGAAATGGAAAAGTATATTATATTTCATATTATGCTTATATGACCAAAAATGTTTATGAAGAGCCTCTGAATATACAATCGGTCCCTCAAATTGAAAAAAAATAGAAAAAAAATAGCATTGATGATGAATAGAATACACATTTTTTGAATAGATTTATCGATAGTTCAAAAAAAAAATGTACTTTTGCAGCATTAATGCAATGGGGTATTAGCTCAGTTGGCTAGAGCGTTTGACTGGCAGTCAAAAGGTCATCGGTTCGATTCCGTTATACTCCACAATAAATATTGAAAATCAAAGATTTATAAGCGGCGTACGCAAAAGCAGGGAAACTCAATAGAATTGAACTATTTTTTCAGGATGCACAGCAATGAAAAAACGTTAAATTGAACCGGAGTTTCCCTGTTTTTTTTGAATAACTATTTTTCATATTTTACACATTACATATAGTCATGAATTCAATAGAAGAAGCACAAATAATGAATAGCTTCTTTGAAGTTGTTCGTACACTAATCAAAGATGGAGGCATGTGTCGTGTTCGAGGATTTTGCAAAAAATCAAATATCAATCGTCGTAACTTTGATAAAGAAAAAAATACAAGACACGTTCGCTGATTGTGGATATATTTCTCTTTCGACACACTATTGTGTGTCTTCAGAGCGAATCATAACCGGCATCGGAAATAGGTATAAACATTCATAGTTAAAAGAACGCCCGGACTTAGTCCGGGCGTTCTTTTAGGTTTTATAAAAATTAGGAATCTCGTTTCGACATTTTGTATATTTCTGCCTCAACATACAGGAAAACAAAGAAATGGTTGCTTATTTATTTTAATACGTAACGTATCGGATACGTACATCTGCCGAATCGAATAACCGCAACGAAATTCCCAGTTCCGGAAAAACCGTGTCTTTCAGTGTTTCGAAAGGTACATCCCAAAATGCCGGAAGAGTGATTCGATGCTTGTATAATGCAGTATCGGTATGTATCAATACATCATAGTCGGATTGCATGGAACTTGTAATATACCTTAAATCGCCTCCTACTGTACGTCCTTCGATATGAAGAGGGACGGATAGTTTATCGAAATCGGTAACTTCGAGTTGGTATACGGGTTGTTTCTGGGTTATTATACTGGTTTTCAGATCAAAAACATCGATGAGGAAGTCGATCATTTTTTTTCTGTTGATGGGCTTCCCGTCGTTTGATTTCAATTCTACTGAATAGTATGCCAAGCCGGTTTGTGTATGCCTTTCTTTACAGTTCATGGTATCCAAAAAGCAAATAAGATTTGGCAGGGTAGTAAAATCATAATATAGAAGCGTATCGCTTATTTGCATGGGTCTTCTTTGATCCATATTGTCGGTAATGGATTGTTTTTCTATGGTAATGGTTACGTTTTCGTGCTGTAATAGTGTATTTTCTCCTACAGGATCGTAAAAGAGGAGAAACAGACAGGCAATAGAGTTATTTACAATATGGAGAATGGAAGAAAAAAGAATATTTCCGGTTTTATAACTTGCATAACCGTAGATAATTCCCAACCCGAAATATATTGGTATATAAGGTAAAAAGGAAGTCGGATTTTTATCATAGTTGACATAATGCATTAAAGCAAACACCACACCGGTCAGCAGGATCAGGGTAATGCCTCTTCGGCGGATATTTCGGTCGAAAAAGACCGGATAGATCATCAACGCTATCCATAGTATGCTCCACCACTTAAAAAAGAGTACGCAAAATACGGAATAAAGGAGAAGGGACAACATACGGACGATGATGTTTTTAAAGGACCATCCGCGAAAGGCAAATTCTTCGATAACAGGAGCGATAAGTGCAAAATACAACGACATCAAAATCGGAGATGCCAGTAAAGAATTAGCGGAAGCAGTTTCTCTGTCCAAGTCAAAGAAGGACAGTACAATTTGATATGCAAAAAGGAGTCCCCATAGAATCCAAAAAATCTTACTTTTCAATAGTTTTTTCATAATCATTTTTTTATATAAACGGTTCTTGCAGGAAATCATATGTTTATCTCCTCCAAGAACCGCTATTTGTATCGTTTCATTTTCTTAAAATCTAATACCATGAATGTTGGCTATTTTTCTTTACATTCAAAAGAACATGAGATGTGATTATTATTATGTATTTCTTTGGGAAATCCTCCATTGGCATAACATTCAGAGGATGCATCTTTCATACGTGCATAACAAGCTGCAGCTCTATCCGCATTAATTTCAGCTTCTACCAACATTCTTACCACTTCAGCCATGGAAGGAACCAGATAACCCAAATATTTTGTCCAGCTTCCCGGACGTTTTGCATGATATACTATTTCCAGAGGCAAATCCTCTATAAAATCAGATTCAAATCCGGCTTTAGAATAGATGGTGCAATGAAACAGAAATACCTCATCAACGGTTACATCAAAATACAATGAAGTTTCATCTTGATAGATATTTTTGAAATATATCTTATGATAATCTTCATTGATCAGATCCGGTATTCTTACTAAAGCTGTTTCGTTATTATCTCTTTCAATATATATATAACTTAAAGAATAATCCTCTACTTCTGCTTCGTAGGAATAAATGGTTTCTCCACCCATTTGTTTTACGTAGTAAATTTGATTGTTTTCAAACATACCGTAAGTTGTAATCTCAAGCGAGTCGTTACTACAAGTTACGGAGAAATCATACGTTTCAACGGAAACGGTTTTTTTGTTTTCATCGGAATTATGTACTCCGCTGACGTTGTCTTGCTTGGAACAGGCTGCAAAAAGGAAGCCGACCACAATTGCACAAAAGGCAATAAAATTGATTTTTTTTGTTTTCATGTTTTAGTTGTATTTGTAAGTAAATAAAAATGTAAATCTTTCAACTGTTGTTTTAACATTCAATGGAGATTGTTTTGCAAAGATAGGGGTATTTTTTTAATATATATGACCTATTTATTCATAAACAATATTAATATGCATATAATTTGATTGAATACAAATAACAAATCAACTATAGAAAAAAAATATTTTAACATGAAAAAGTACCCGGTTATTTAAATATTTTGAGCCGTTTGGATACCGATTGAAAGAAATCGTAATCAAAAACTTTTTATAACGAAATAATCTCGCTTATTTCTATTACCAATCTTTCGTTGC
>CAYYUE010000225.1:0-3423 GCA_964474745.1 uncultured Bacteroidaceae bacterium
AATTTTTAAACCTTATTATAGTATATTGAAGGTGAATTTTTCGTAAAACAACGATGTGTTTATTTCATACTAAAATATAAGCATTTTATTAAAGTATGCATTTTATGCTATTAAGAATAATGTAGGCGTTGCATACGTAGGTAAAAAGGGAATGACCTACATAATAAAATATGTGGAAAAAAGGATGAATAGAAATATTTCATTTTTCTACTATAGAAATATACAACCTATAAAAACAATTATTTTTAGTAGATTTATTAGTTGGAGAGAATGTTTTAAAGAGATAGGATAAGCTTTCAGTTAGAATAAATAATGGTATCATTTATAAAAAAAATCATATGGATATGCAAGAAAACCGCAGAAAAAAAATACGCATCTTGTGTATTGACGGCGGAGGAATACGCGGAATTATTCCTGCCGTAGTAGTTGCCGAATTGGAAAAACATATTGGCGATTATATTGCCGACAAAAAATGGAGAATTTTAGAATCAAAAAACCTAGGTCAAGAAGAGTTGCAAACGAGTAAAGTACAATTGGAAAAGGAAAAAGAGACGGTACGTATTGCTGACTATGTGGATTTTTTGGCAGGAACCAGTACCGGAGGGATCCTGACTTGTTTTTATACCGCTCCATCTACCTCAAAATATTCCGCAAAAAAGGCTATAGAACTTTATGAATTGGAAGGTAAAACAATTTTTAAGAGACATCCTTATTCGAAGATACTGCATTGGTTTTATAATGAAATATATTCTTCAAAAGGACTCGAAAGGATTTTAAAAGAGAAATTCGGTGAAGATAAGTTGTCGGAAACTAAAAAACCGATATTGATTACGGCTTATGATCTTACACAACGCAAAGCCGTTTTGTTCAATACATGGAAAGCTCAAGATTTAGATCATCGTAATTTCTATATCAAGGACGTAGCGAGGGCAACTTCGGCTGCGCCTACCTATTTTGAAGCCGCAAACATTCAATCTTGTACCGGAATTGAAGCTACTTTGATTGATGGCGGAATTTATGCAAATGATCCTACTCTTTGTGCTTATGTGGAAGCTCGAAAGTTTTTGAAAAATTCAAAAGGAACTCCTGCGGAGCTTAAAGATATGTACATTGTATCTATTGGCACTGGAAAATCAGAACGAGTGAAACGATATGAATATAAGCGGGTGAGAAATTGGGGAGTATTGAGTTGGGCAGCTCCAATTATAAATATCATGATGTCGGCATCAGCAGAAGTTGTGAATTATCAAATGGAAAAGCTAGTGGAAGCAGCCGGATTAAAAAATGATGCCGAATTGGACTATATAAAAATAGAACCCGAGTTATGCAATGCTAGTGAACAAATGGATAATGTCGATAAAGATAATATACAACGTCTTAAAAATGCAGCATTTAATTATGTGAAAGACGAATCGGAAACACTTCGAAAAATTGCTCAAAATTTGGTGAAATTAGGGGAATAGAAAATAAGATTAATTAAGAATAAATACAGTTTCAACTATAAAAACATAATATAATGAATAAGAATAAAGAAACTTTCTGGAATATTAGAAATGTAATAACATTGATAATTACGGGAGGAGTTATTATTTCCACTATTGGAATTGCCATTTGGGCTTGTTGTCCAAAAACAGAAAACAAAGATGCAATGGATATTCTCACGAAAACCCTCATTCCTCTTTGGGGCACATGGATGGGAGCCATTTTAGCTTTTCATTTTAGTAAAGAAAATTTTCAAGCCGCAGAAAATGCCATGCGAGAAACTCTTGAAAGGTTAACTCCCGATGAAAAATTAAAAACTATCCCTGTATCAAAACTCATGATTCCATTGAATAAATTGATTTATTATACATTAAATGATGTCAAAAACAAAACAATTAAAGAGATTTTGGAAGATAAAAGATTTCTTCCCTATTCACGTTATGCAGTGCTTGATGAAAAAAAATGTTTGCTGTATATAATACATCGTAGAGATTTTACACAATATATTACCGATAAATTGAACGAAGACTCAAGTAGTAATCCGTTAATGATAAAATTTGAAGATTATCAGCAAGATTTAAAAAATGAAAAAAATAAAGATTTTGACTGGAAAAGCGATAAAAAATTTGTATCTATTGATGATAATCTATTGATAGCAAAAGAAAAAATTTCGGACTCTCGTAGAGGTAGGGATGTTTTCGTTACAGAAAAAGGCAAAGAAAACGAACCTGTTATAGGTTTAATTACCGATGATGATATATTGAAAGAAATGAAAGGATGAAAAGATGTTTTTTAATTTCTGTGGGTAGAAAAATTGATTGACAACGGTAAAGCGCAATGTTTTAGAGTAAATAAATAAAATTAAAAATCATATAACAATGAAAAATTTTCTTATCATTTTAATATTCGCCATTGGGCTATCTTCGTGTGCAACATTACCAAAGGCTTCGGTAGACCTTTCAGTGATGTTAGAACAGCAAATTTCTGCATTGGAATCAACCAATGTAGAAATTAGTAAACTTTATTTTGAATTGAAACGAGAAAATGCAATACAGTTTCTTGATGAACAATGGTATCCCTGTTTTTTGGACAACCTGTTTCAAGAAGAGGCTATGACAGAGCATTGGGATTCGATCCTTGTTGCTACAAACGCAACGCAAAAAATAGTATTGATAAAGGAACTTACCGAAGTCATTCAGAAACAATACATGCTGATGCGAGATTCTTTACTCAACCCGTTAAATCAGGCGGAAAAAGATTGGCTTGAGTTTATTCGCCAAGAATATCAATTGGCTAAAACCATGAACAGCACCATTACACAACACGTAAAAAGCATTCACGAATTGCAAGGGAAGAGAAAAGAAATTTTATCTAAATTAGTTGACAATAATGCATTACAAGAAAAATTGGATATTTTTATTTCCAAAGCTGATGCCGTATTGGAGAACGTGGAAAAAGGACTAACTCAGTATAAACAAAATGAACCAGCGATCAATCAATTTATAAACAAAATAATAAAATAAAATTATGAGTAAATTAAATGAAGCAGCTATTCATGCTACGAATACAACTAATGCCCAATTCAGAGATAAAATCAACAAATTGACCAATATGAATATCACTGAGTTAATCAATCAGATAAAAACTTCCACCCTAAATGAAGTCGAAATAAAAAAACTAATATCCGAAATCAACGTCGCCACCGATAAAAACAAAAAAATAACAGAACTCATTGAAAGAGGTGGCGATGTTGCAAAAAATTTGAGAGAGATTATAGGGAAGATGAAGTGATTCATTATAGAGGAATTAATTAATAAATCAGTAGAAGTGCGATGGTTTTTAACTATAGAATTAAAAAAAATTAGTTGAGGGAATGAAAAAAATAGGAATATTTCCAATAATAGAAAATGATTATCAAGGACCAATAATAACAACATTTTT
>CAYYUE010000226.1:0-3415 GCA_964474745.1 uncultured Bacteroidaceae bacterium
TTGAGGATTGATTTCAAGAACTTTGTCGTAACAACTAAGAGCATTCTCCCATTTCTCTAATTTACCGTAAACAACACCTTTATTATTCCATGCTTTCACAGATTGAGGGTTGATTGCAAGCGCTTTGTCATAACACTCCAAAGCCTTTTCCGGATTGCCTAAAGCAACATACGCAACACCTTTATTATACCATGCTTCCGTATATTGAGGGTTGATTGCAAGCGCTTTGTCATAATACTCCAACGCCTTTTCCGGATTGTCTAAATTGGCATACACATTTCCCTTATTATTCCATGCTTGTGCAGATTGAGGGTTGATTGCAAGGACGTTGTTATAATACGCAAGGGCGTCATCGTATCTTCGCAATTCACCGTAAGCATATCCCATCTGAAGATAAATACGTTCCATATCCGACAGTTTAAGTTCGGATTTGTACTTTTCAATTATCCTTTGGTATTTTTCAATTACTTCGACATGTTTTCCCGAGAAATACAATGCCAAGGCTTCTGCCAATTCTTTTTCCAACGGATTGTTTGTTTCCTTGCTAATTTCCTGAGATTCTTTCGCTTTTTGCGATTTTTCTTCCGGAGAAAGATCTTGGTTATTTGCTTGTTTCGATAGTTCTTTATACTTATCCGATATAAGATTCGCATCTTTTTGAGCATTCTCTTTATGCATTTTTATCTCGTCACAGCAAGTTTCTACTTCTTCTTTCAACTTTTCTATTGCTGTTTTCTGTCTTTGAATTTCCTCTTTATGTTCTCGAATATTTTCCAATTCTTGTTTTACCTCGTCATCTCTTTTTTTGACATACTGCCATCCCAGAACGGGAACAATAACCCCAAATATGGTTACAATTACGGAAAACAACCCTAAAAACCAATGAATCCAACCGGTATCCGTTTGTCGGTCTATTTCGGTTTTCAATTCTTGTTTCAGGGTTGCTGCTTGTTCCTTGGAAAAGGCAATTTGAGCTTCCATTTGGGTTTCCATCTTATCCAACCGAAGTTGATCAGTTCTTTGTTCAATGGTGTTGTAGAAGCGTCTTTTTGTGCATAAAGAGGATATCCGATGCTCCAAATACAGATCAACAATCCAATATTACAAAGGCTTTTTCTCAGTTGTTTTTTCATATTACATACATTTGTTTTTCTGTTACTCTTTTTCACTCGCAAATGTACAACTTTTTTAAATACCTATCAAAAGTTTTTGTTAATTCAAAAAGGGTTTTTAGAAAAAGAAAGGGGTTGCGCATGTATAACATGCAATTTCGTTCCATTACGGATGGAGCATCAATTGTGGTGTGCCGTTCCAAGGAGCCAAATCATCTGAGAGGGTTACCCCAACCCTATACTATATCTCCTTCCTTAAGAGGATAAGACTGTTCTTTCTTTGTTGTTTCGCAACAGAAAAAGGGAGGATCGTCTTTTTTCTCCTTATCTGTTTTTGTTTTTCTCTTTATCTATTTTTACTTTCCCCCCGTTCTATTTTTGTTTTTCTCCTGTTCTATTCTTAAAATACCGACGGCGTTTATATAAACAACGACGGCAATCTTACAAACGGCGACGGCGTTTATAAGATTGCCGCCGCCGTTTTAAGTTTATGTCCGCATCTACGAAACTTTATACCTGCATCCGTACAACTTTGTGCGGGCATCTTTATCTTTTTTTGTAAGTACTTTGCAATCCTATACACAGGGAAAAGAAAACAAATCCTCCCGGGGTATGGAATTGCAAACCCGTATAAACGAAAGCACTTTTGTTTTTTATGCCAACGGTGCTTCGGAAATTTTTACTTTAATATGGGGATACCCGACTTTGGTTAGATGCCAACGAATGGTTTCGGCCAATGCATTGGCATTTTTTACTTTCGGGCCGATAATAATTTCCTGAAGCGCATTTTTATGCAATGCCTTCAGGTATTCCTTGTATACACGGCCGTTATCGTTTTTTAACTCTCCTGCATTATAGGGCACCAGATCGAGAATCCGGTATTCCTGCTCTTCCATAAACGCGGCATGCTTGATTAAATACCGGATATTGATTAACAGATGGGAGGCGGCATTCCGCATGGCTTCGTCTTTTTGGCATTCGCGGAGGATTTGAAACAGCTTGTTCCATGTGTATCCGATATTGTGTTGAACGGTCTCTATCTCTTTATCTTCTTCCATCGGCTTCCAATCTTCATACTTTTCATTCAAATCTATCGAACAATTCATAAAATCAAATTCACAAGGATTATAAATCAGTTTATTATATTCCTTGTGGTAGTAGAATATTTGATAGAGCGATGACGGATCGGATATGCTTTTCTCCTCACCATCAGACACGGTTTCTTTTTCCAATCCATGCATTACACGCATATCGGGTTTCGGAAATATCATTTCAGAAATACCATTTCCTGTCTTATGGGGTGTGTTAGCATGTTCGGTATCAAAAAAATCCGTACCGAATACAAGGCATACACCGGTACCTTCTTCGTGGTCTTTTTTGCCGTACAATCGGAACATGGTTAACGAATCTTTTACGCGGCTAAACGAGGTTTGTACGGTTGCGTACCGATCAATCGGGGTTTTATCCGGCATGGAAATTCCGTTGTCTCGAAGCATTTCAAACACTACGGCTCCCTCTTTGGGGTCGTTTGCCCGAGAAATGCTCATCATCCGCATGGGAGCACCACTACTGTTGACAGTTTCTTTATCCGCATGGGAATTTCTCATTCCAATTACGTTTTCCAACACTTCAACCGTTGTATAGTAGGAAAATTCCTTGACCCGACTTTCTTTTTTAAGATTTATCAAATTCAACAAAGCATATTGCCACCACCACAGTTCTCTTAGGGTAGCTTTATCCTCTTCCGTGTTAATTTCTTCCACACTTTCAGAAAAATAGGATTCATCCAATATATGATTTCCGTTTTCCATATATACAGGATCGGTAAGGGTGTTTAGTATATTTCGCATATTTTCATACCCGACAACACAGGAATGGATAAGATGCGAAAGAATTTCCACTTTCAAGAATTTTGTATCCTTCCAAAATTTTTTAAAGGAGGTAGGATTCGTATGTTTAAATAACGGATAACAAAATTGCTGAACAACTAATTTTACCTTTTCCCGATTGGGTTCCGCCTGTATTTTTTTAAGTATAAATTCAACTACGGCTTCCTTATTTTCAACATATTTAAATACATTGTTTAATTCCCAATAAACATATTTTTCATTCGGATTTAATAGTGCCGAAATAATATAATCTTTTAGAGCATCCTCATAGTTTTCAATTTTATAATAAGCTTCTCCTCTTCCTCCATAATAAACAGCATGCTTAGGGTTAAAACTAATAGCTTTCGTATAATCTTCTATCGATTTTCTATAATCCTTAATAAGATAATAAGCAACTCCTCTATTTACATAATA
>CAYYUE010000227.1:0-3415 GCA_964474745.1 uncultured Bacteroidaceae bacterium
GTTTAAGCTAAAAATACATTAAAAAATAATGTATGAAAACATACTTTAAATGAAAAAAAAGAACATAAAACGCAGAATGTTGTTTATACCACAAGAAATGGAATAGAGTTTTTATTTTATTGGTTGGTGTTAAATACCCAGGTGTTTACAAAAATATGATCGATGTTTAGAATAATAAAGTACATATTATAAAAAAATAAATAAAGAATGATGTTATTACAACTATTATTTGTATTAGCTGCCATTGTTATAGGAGCTCGCTTAGGAGGTATAGGACTAGGAGTAATGGGCGGCGTCGGACTTGCGATCCTTACATTCGTATTTGGCCTTCAGCCCACAGCTCCCCCTATTGATGTTATGTTGATGATTGTTGCTGTCATTTCTGCGGTATCCTGCATGCAAGCTGCGGGAGGATTGGATTACATGATCAAATTAGCAGAACGATTGTTACGAAGCAATCCTAAACGAGTTACCATTTTAAGCCCGTTGGTAACTTATTTATTTACATTTGTTGCAGGTACCGGACACGTGGCTTATTCCATTCTTCCGGTAATTGCGGAAGTAGCTCGAGAGACAAAAATACGCCCTGAGCGTCCTATGGGTATTGCGGTAATAGCTTCGCAACAAGCTATTACCGCTAGTCCTATTTCTGCTGCTACTGTTGCTTTACTAGGTTTATTGACAGGATTTGATATTACCTTATTTGATATACTGAAGATTTCAATTCCAGCAACTTTGACGGGTGTATTGGTAGGTGCTTTTTTATCCATGAGAGTAGGAAAAGAATTGGAAGTAGATCCGGAATATTTGCGTCGCATTAAAGAAGGTTTAATAGATAATAAACAAGTGAAATTGAATGATGTAAAAAATCTTTTCAATGCTCGTATGTCTGTAATTCTTTTTGTTGTTTCAACACTCTTAATTGTTTTATTCGGCTCTATTCCAGCCATTCGACCTTCGTTTGAAGGAAAAATGTTGGATATGCCTTCTATTATTGAAATACTGATGTTATCTGCGGCCGCATTGATATTATTAATTTCTCGGACAAACGGTATAAAAGCGACCCAAGGTAGTGTATTCCCTGCCGGGATGCAAGCTGTTATTGCCATATTTGGTATTGCCTGGATGGGGGATACATTTATACAAGGAAATATTGCTACATTAACAAGTTCTATAGAAGGCGTAGTAAATAATATGCCTTGGTTATTCGGGCTTGCTTTATTTGTAATGTCTATTTTGTTATACAGCCAGGCCGCTACGGTGCGAGCAATAGTCCCTCTAGGTATCGCATTAGGTGTATCTCCTTATATGCTGATTGCTCTTTTCCCGGCTGTGAATGGCTACTTTTTTATTCCCAATTACCCTACAGTTGTTGCTGCTATAAATTTTGATCGAACAGGTACCACTCGTATAGGACGTTGGGTGTTGAATCATTCTTTTATGATGCCCGGAATGGTAGCTACTATTGTTAGTATTCTTGTAGGTTTGTTATTAATACAATTGTTTTAGTCATTATATATATTATAAAATAAATTTAAACTTTACAACTATGAAAAAATTAAACAGATTCAGTTTATTCGTATTTATGTTATTTCTGGGAATGACAGTTGCTATGTCTCAGAAACCGAACATTCACATTTTGGCTACAGGTGGCACTATTGCAGGAACAGGTACTTCATCGACGCAAACTAATTATACGGTTGCACAGGTTGCAATAAGCACATTGCTTGAAGCTGTTCCGGAAGTAAATCAAATTGCTAATGTAACAGGAGAACAAATAGTAAAAATAGGTTCACAAGATATGAATGATGCCGTTTGGCTTGCATTGGCAAAGCGGATTAATGAATTATTGCGTCGTAGCGATGTGGATGGAATAGTAATTACCCATGGTACAGATACGATGGAGGAAACGGCTTTCTTTTTGAATCTTACCGTAAAAAGTAATAAACCTGTAGTATTGGTGGGCGCTATGCGTCCTTCTACGGCAATGAGTGCAGATGGCCCTTTAAATCTTTATAATGCAGTTGTAACGGCTGCCGCTAAAGAATCAAATGGAAAAGGTGTGTTGATTGCAATGAATGGCTTAGTTTTAGGTGGTCATGGAGCTATGAAAATGAATACCGTTGATGTACAAACGTTTCAATCTCCTAATTCAGGTGCTTTAGGCTATATTTTGAATGGAAAAGTAACTTATATGATGGAGCCTTTACATAAACATACTACTCAATCGGTTTTTGATGTAACTTCTTTAGATAAACTCCCTAAGGTAGGAATTGTATATAGCTATTCAAACGTAGAACCAGATGTAGTAACACCTTTTTTAAGTAATGGATATCAGGGGCTTGTTCATGCTGGCGTAGGTAATGGAAATATTCATCAAAATTTATTTCCCATGTTAGAAAAAGCTCGCGAACAAGGAATATTGGTCGTTCGTTCGAGCCGTGTACCTACTGGACCTACTACATTAGATAACGAAGTAGATGATAACAAATATAGATTTGTGGCATCCCAGGAATTGAACCCCCAAAAAGCTCGTGTTTTGTTGATGCTTGCATTAACGAAAACGAAAGATTGGAAAGAAATTCAAAAATTCTTTAATGAATACTAGATGTAAAATATGTAATAGCAGATGTAAAAATTAAACTTAAGTGATATGAAAATAAAAATGATATTTATATACTTGACAACACTTGTTGTATCAAGTCAATTAATCTCTCAAACTTCTGAAAATGAAGAAACGAAAGACAACAAAACGATTTTTGAGGAAATTACCGGTATAAAGAAAAAAACAGATCGCTTTAATCTTTTTTTGAATATGCATGGTGATTTTAATCTAAAATGGAACGAAGGTAACTTTGAAGAAGGTGCTTTTCAAATGAAGCAACTTCGAATAGAGATGAAAGGAGATATAAATAATTGGTTAAGTTATCGGTATCGTCAACGGTTAAATCGCAGTAACAATGGATCTGGTAATCTTGATAATATGCCGACAAGTATTGATATTGCCGGTGTTGGAATCAAACTCGGTGAAAAATTTAGTTTGTTTGCCGGTAAACAAAGCACTGCTTATGGAGGAATAGAGTTCGATTTGAATCCGATTGAAATCTATGAGTATAGTGATATGATAGAACACATGAGCAATTTTATGACGGGTATTAATTTAGCATATAATTTAAATTCCAATCAGCAATTTCAATTCCAGGTACTGGATAGCCGTAATGGAAGTTCTTATGACACTTACGGGGATTTAGAACCGACAAAACTTCCATTACTATATACACTAAATTGGAATGGAAACTTTTCTGATGTATACAAAACTCGGTGGTCCGCTTCTATTATGAATGAAACAAAAGATAGATTCATGTATTATTATGCGTTAGGAAATGAATTTATTTTTAGTAGCAAGGTTCAAGCT
>CAYYUE010000228.1:0-492 GCA_964474745.1 uncultured Bacteroidaceae bacterium
AAGTAAAAATAAAATATAGTTAGACTTTATGAAAAAGACATGCATTGTATTATTCGTAGCTGTGATGACAATAGGAACTGCTTTTGCACAGAAAAGTGTAAAGTTGGGACATGTAGATTCAAATGAATTATTGAAGATTATGCCTGGAAGAGATTCTGCACAAGCTAAATTACAAAGAGAAGTAGTTGAATTGGAAGGAATGCTGAAAGGTATGCAAACCGAATTGCAACAGCTGTATAATGATTACATGGCAAAAGAATCTCAAATGTCGGATCTTATAAAAAAGACAAAGCAAACGGAATTGCAGGATAAGGGTGCTCGTATTGAAGAATTTCAACAAAATGCCCAAAAACAATTGCAAGAAAGAGAAAAAGAACTATTGTCACCAATTATTGAAAAAGCTAAATCCGCTATTAAAGATGTAGCCAAAGAAAATGGTTATACTTATATTTTTGATTCCGGAGTAGGAGTATTGTTATATCAACAAGATAG
>CAYYUE010000228.1:502-3414 GCA_964474745.1 uncultured Bacteroidaceae bacterium
GCAGCATTTTTGCTCGGATTTTTGAATTTCAAGAAATAATGAATCTTGTGAGTATATTTTTAATCCTAGAAATAATGTAAGCAAAAGAATAATTATTTTTTTCATAATCAATAATTTGAGAATTTAATTTTTTAAAAACGAGGAGTAGGAGTATTGTTATATCAACAAGATAGTGATGATATTCTTCCTTTAGTAAAGAAAAGATTAGGTTTAAACTAAAGACTTGTATTCGTTTTAATAAAAAAAAGCGCACCTTAACCGTTGCGCTTTTTTTGTATCAAATCAATTTTGTTATTATATTTAATGTCGTATAACAAGAATAAAAAAGTCATTATACAAAACAGAAGAATCTCATGATGTATAATGACTTTTAATTTTATAATTGAGTCACTGTATTTTTTCCTTCCTTTAACCATTTGTCAAACCAATCGATAAAGTTACGGTGCCACAGGATGCTATTTTGAGGTTGTAATACCCAATGGTTTTCATCTGGAAAGTAAAGATACCGTGCCGGAACACCACGTAATACAGCCGCATTATAAGCTGCCATACCTTGCGAAGCCACAATACGATAGTCCAATTCTCCATGAATTATACAAATAGGAGTATTCCAATTCTGTATAAATTTATGAGGAGAATTGGCATAACTTCTTTGAGCTATTTTATTGTCTTTATCCCAATAGGGACCACCTAAATCCCAGTTTGCAAACCACATTTCTTCTGTTTCACAATATTGTTGTTCTAAATTAAACATTCCGTTATGAGCTAAAAACGCTTTAAAGCGCTTGTTGTGATTCCCTGCTAACCAATACACGGAAAAAGCTCCATAACTGGCACCGCACGCCCCGACTCTGTTTTCATCAATATTAGGATGTTGTTTGGCTATGATATCGTATGCTTGCATATAATCCTTCATATTTTGTCCCCCGTAATCTCCACTGATTTGTTCGTTCCATTTGCTTCCAAACCCTGGTACTCCGTGACGATTAGGAGCTATAACAAAATAGCCGGCTCCCGACATCAATTGAAAATTCCATCGTGTCGACCAAAATTGACTCACCATATCTTGTGGCCCTCCTTGGCAGAATAATAACGCAGGGTAGGTTTTTGTACTATCATAGTTGTATGGGTATACAACCCAAACTAACATGTTTTCTCCATTCGTGGTTTTAATCCATCTTTCTTCCACTTTCCCCATTTTTAATTCTTTCAATATATCGGTGTTGATTTGCGATAATTGTTCTCCTTGGACTTTTTCTCCATGTATATCGTAAGCAAATATCTCCGTGGGCATTGACATGGAAACTTCCTGGGTAATAATTTTGTCTCCGACTAATTCAAATCCGTTGATATCGTGAACACCTTTAGTAACTTGACTGAATGAGTTGTCGGCAAAATTGTATGAGAAAATTTCACGAGTTCCCATAAAAGGGCTGATGAAAAAGATTTTTTTATCATCGTTGCTCCACGCATAGCTATAACAAGTTTGATCGAAACTTTCGGTAAGATCTTTACGTTCTTTTGTTTTTAAATCATATAACATGATCCGTTGTTTATCCGATTCATAACCGTCGTGCTCCATGCTTTCCCAAATAATTTTTTCTCCATCATGCGAAAATACTGGATTTTGATCGTAGCCCATAATACCACTGCTAATGTTTTGGATGGATTTATTTGCAATATTATATAAATAAATATCTGAATTTGTAGAAAGTGCATAATCCTTACCTACTTTTTTACGGCTAGTATACGCTATTGTTTTTCCATCCGGAGAAAAGGTGACTTGCTCCAGACCTCCCCAAGGACGCATAGGACACTCGAAAGGTTCTCCTTCGAGTACGTCAACGATATTACTTAACTCTTTCCCATTAAAGTCGGCAACAAAAATATGAGGAATGGCATCCACCCATTCGTCCCAATGGCGATACATTAAATCTTCATTTATACGGCCTGTTGCCTCAGGGAGCCCTTCATATAAGCTGGCAATATCTTTACTTTTTTCCTTTGCAATAGTACTTGTATAAACAATCTTGGTTTGATCCGGAGAAAAGATAAATCCTTCAATACCTCCTTCGATAAAGGAAATTTGACGTTCATTTTTACCTTCTGCATTCATAATAAACAATTGAGCACCCTTTTCGGTACCTCGTGCAAAAGCAATTTCTCCATTGACGGTCCATAATGGATTAAATTCACTTTTTGCTGTTTTGGTTAGCTGTTTTGGATCGCTACCGTCAATATTCATTACATATATCTCCGCATTTCCTTTGTTTTTATTTACATCGTAATAGGTTACGGTATAAACAATCTTCTTTCCGTCTGGAGACACTGCTGATTCACCCATTTTACCCATACCCCACATAACTTCGGGTGTAAATTGCCCGTTGACAATTTTGGGTTTTTGATTTTGTATAATTTTCTCATTTTCAGAATTTTGATTTACCTTGCAGCCAGTTGTCAACAAGGAAAAAGCGACTAAACCAATGTATATTTTCTTCATGTGTTAAAATTTTAGTGTATTTTAAATCAGTTGCTTATGATGAAAAAGTTTCACCTATTCACAATAAACATACTTACAAAAATACTATTTTTTATTAAAATAAGAGCAAAAAATATCATTGACGGATATGAACGAGTATTAAACGCAAAAGATAATTTTGAATAATGATCCGATAAATTACCGAGTAATGAATGTCTCGAATATATTTATAGGAAAAGATATACAGTTTGTTTCCCTTTTATGTATACGATAATAGCGATCTCAGTAGTTTATATTTTTAATTTCTTCTAATAAAACTCTTGTGACGTTCTATTCTATCGTTCTTTTTTAATGGAATTGATTATGTAGTTTTATTTATAGTACTTACGGCTTATATAGGAAATATTGTTTCTTTTCAACATCGGTTTCAATT
>CAYYUE010000229.1:0-3407 GCA_964474745.1 uncultured Bacteroidaceae bacterium
CTAAAACATGAAATATATGTAACTTCACTGATAAATAAAATTTATGCGGAAGCTTACGATGTTAAAGATTTTCGTACTATGGAATTTTTGAATTGGTTTATTAAGGAACAAGGCGAAGAAGAAACAAATGCGAATGAATTAATTACGAAAATGGAACTTTTTGGTTCGGATCCTAAAGGATTATATATGTTAAATCAAGAATTAGCCGGTCGTATTTATGCTGCACCTTCGTTAGTTTTTGATTAACTCGAAGAATAAATAGAAAATGGATCTGACAAAGAGTTATTTATTAGAAAACGACATAAAACCATCGGTGCAAAGAATTGCAATAATGATGTATTTAAGGGAACATAGGGTACACCCCACTGCAGATGAAATTTATAAAGATTTACATGCGCAAATTCCCACGTTGTCAAAAACGACGGTATATAATACACTCAAACTTTTTGTTGAAAAAGGTGCTATATTAAAAATTACTATTGATGAAAAAACGGTTCGTTATGATGGGTATAAACAAAAACATGCTCATTTTCGTTGTCTAAGGTGTGGAAATGTATTTGATATACCACTGGAAGAAAATATAATATTTCCAGAATCTGATGAAACGAAAGGATTTATAGTTATGGAAACACAAGTTTATCACAATGGATATTGTATCGATTGCATTCGAAAGAAATGAAATTAATAACCTTATAAATTTATTAAAAATGAAAAAGTATATTTGTATTGTATGTGGTTACGTTTATGACGAAGCCAAAGGTGATCCGGATAACGGAATCGCACCAGGGACTAAATGGGAAGATCTTCCTAGTGATTTTGAATGCCCTTTATGTGGGGTGGGAAAAGATCAATTTGAAGAACAGTGTTAATTGTTGGAATTAGATCCCTATAGGAAAAAGTCCAAAATAATAAAAGCAAGACAAACGGCTAATAACGATCTGTTATTAGCCAATGTCTGAAAAAGTTAATAAAAAGAATCAAACAAAGAAGTAAAACATGAAAAAGAAATTTATTTGTCCTATTTGTGGATATGTCCACGAAGGGGAGCCTACACCGGAATTGTGCCCTCAATGCAAACAAAAAGTAACATGGAAAGAATTGGATGAAACATCAGGTCTTTCTTTTATTACAGAACATGAAATTGGAGTCGCTAAAGGAACCGGCGATGATATGATAAAAGATTTGTCTGCTCATTTCATGGGTGAAGCTACTGAAGTAGGAATGTATTTGGCTATGAGTCGTCAAGCAGATCGAGAAGGCTACCCTGAAATTGCAGAAGCTTTTAAACGTTATGCATGGGAAGAAGCAGAACACTGTGCTAAGTTTGCTGAGTTATTAGGTGAATGTGTTTGGGACACCAAAACAAATCTGGAAAAACGCATGAATGCCGAAGCTGGTGCATGTGCAGATAAAATGCGTATTGCAAAAATTGCGAAAGAACGAAATCTAGATGCTATCCATGATACTGTTCATGAAATGGCTAAAGACGAAGCTCGTCATGGAAAAGGTTTCGAAGGATTATATAACCGTTATTTTAAAAAATAAACTCAGGTTATTGAAGTTTTAAAATAAGGAAACAATTTATTTTAGGATTGTTTCCTTATTTTGCTTTATAAATCAGCTCCAATTTAACCAATTATAATACTTTATTTGATTTATACAGGTTTCAATTTGCTGAATACGTGATGATAGAATAAAGATATTTGTCAAAAGTTTAGTATCCCCAATAGAAAGGATTTTGGTTAAATCCAGAAAATGGATATGGGCTATGATCGAAATATGAATTCCACAAAAATGGAGGAAGATTTTGATTGCTTCGAATTACAGCAACATTAAAATCAATAAAGGTATTTTCTCCAATTCGATAACGTAAGGCTGCAACTCCTCCAAAGGTACTTAGATCCAGTGGTGATCCGAAACCACTCGTTAATGAGGAGAGTGTCCCTCCTATATAAAAAGCAGAAGCAGAAATCCATAATCTATCGTTTGGCATGTATTCAGTTTGCACATATACAGATGCCATCTGAGTTTTGTCTTTACGCGGAGATAAGTCAGGTTCATCTTTTTTTCCAATGATGTATCCATTTGGATTTAAATCAGATAAAAATGAAAAACCGGCATTAACACGAAATTTTGAATTTACTTGGTACGAAAAGGAAGGGGCTACTTGTATATAAGCTTCTGCTTTATGAAAATTCGAAATAACACCTGTGCTTAAGGAAATCTGATAATTAAATTTGCTTATAGATGTATCGGGCAGCTGATGTATAGGTTCTTTCCATTGTGCGTAATTGGAATTTGCAATACTCATAATACAAATAAAAAGTACTGCTTTGATTTTACCACTCGTTTTCATTTCAAAATATGTTACTGTTGTGATTAAAACAATATAATAACGGGGAAGGGAAACAAATATTTGCAAAAAAAATTATATTGAATATTAATACTATCAAATAAGTTATGAAAAACGGAAAAAGAAGATGTATTTTGGCATTGTTCTTGTATGAATTGATAGCATATAAACCATAATAAACCTTTAAATAATAGGAGATTAGTAATATGTTATTAACAAAACGTCCACAAGAAATATTTTCGACAGCCCTAATAGATAATTTTTTCAATGATGATTGGGTAAAGTCATTCTATAAAAAGGCAACAAACATACCTGCCATTAATGTTATCGAGAAAGAAAATGAATACGACATGGAAATGGCTGTTCCTGGTATGACAAAAGAAGATTTGAATGTACAAGTAGAAGACAATTATTTGAACATATCGATGGAAAAAAGTCTAAAGAATGAAGAAAAAGATGGAAAAGGAAATTATTTACGTCGTGAATTTTCCATACAACATTTTTCGAGAAGTTTTGAATTACCGGAAAATGTTAACAAAGAAAAAATAACGGCGAAAGCCGAAAATGGTATTTTAAAAATAGTGCTTCCCAAACAGGAACACGATGTAAAAAAACAGACAACTAAGGAGATTGCAATATTATAGAAATATATAATGTCGGTAAAAAGTTCCTTTTGTAATTGTTTATACAAAAGGAACTTTTTGTATGTGGAATTAATTTTTTTGTTAAAAATAATATCCTAAATTGAAATATGCACTGAAACTGTGTTTATAATCCGACCAACATAGGTAAATGTCGATAGGTCCTATAGCAGAGTCATACCCTAGACCAAGTCCAAATCCAAAAATTCCTGATTTTGTAAAATAATTATTTATTTCGTTACACATTCGTGCGTAATTTGCGATACCTACTACGTAAGTTTTATCAAAGACATATTGTCTAAAGTCCATTCGATAAATAGTTAAAAAATTTTCAGACAGAATAGCATAATTAATACCAATAAAAGGTAATTGTTGACTTATGTATCTTCCAGCATTAAATCCCCCCATCATAT
>CAYYUE010000230.1:0-3371 GCA_964474745.1 uncultured Bacteroidaceae bacterium
AAATAGAGTTGAAATAGGCGATTTCAAAAAGACAAAATCAAAATAGTAAGACTTCTATTTTCAATAGTTTGAATAATTTCTTTTTTTCAAAATTCCACGTATCATCAATTTGTAATTTATTGGATACGAACTCTATATTTTTTATTCAAATTTTTAGTCAAAAACGTTTGGCAATCCGATAAAAAAAAGGTAACTTTGCAGCTTTAAAACGAAGTAATAATTAAAATACACAATATTATATAGTAGATATGCAAAAGTTACTTTTATTAGGTGATGAAGCTATTGCACAAGGATTCATCGATGCCGGCGGAAGTGCCATTAATAGTTATCCTGGTACTCCTTCAACTCAAATTACCGAGTATGTAATGAAATCCAAAGAAGCCAAAGAAAAAGGAATTATAGCCAATTGGTGTGCTAATGAAAAAACCGCTCTTGAAGCTTCTATAGGTGTTTCCTATGCAGGAAAACGTGCGATGAGTTGTATGAAACACGTGGGGTTAAATGTTGCAGGTGACCCATTCATGAATGCGGCCATTATTGGAACAAAAGGCGTTTTGGTTGTTGTTGCTGACGATCCCAGTATGTTTTCTTCTCAAGACGAACAAGATAGTCGTTTTTATGGTCATTGGGCAATGATTCCTATGTTAGAGCCATCAAATCAACAAGAAGCATACGATATGGTACACTTTGGATTTGAATTGAGTGAGAACTTAGGAACTCCAGTATTGTATCGTATCCCAACCCGTTTAGCTCATAGTCGTGCCGGTATTGTCCGTAAGGAATGTAAAGCTCAAAACCCTCTTCAATTTCCAGAAAATAGTAAACAATTTGTATTGCTCCCTGCTAATGCTAAAGAACAATACAGAACATTAATAGACAAGCAAGCAGACTTCACTAAATCTTCGGAAGAAGCTGGTTTCAATAAGTATATTGATGGGACAGACAAGAAATTAGGTATCATCACAACCGGTATTGCTTACAATTATTTGATGGAAAATTATAAAGAAGGCAAATGCCCTCATCCTATTGTAAAAGTAACTCAATATCCGTTGCCTTATAAATTTATAAATAAATTATATGATGCATGTGATGAAATCTTAGTATTAGAAGATGGACAACCATTTGTTGAAGAACTTATAAAAGGATTTTTGGGAAGAGGTAAAAAAGTAATGGGACGTTTAGACGAAACTATTCGTCGCGATGGGGAATTGAATGCCGAAAAAGTTGCTAAAGCATTAGGACTTACTGTCAAAATAGGAGCACCTGTTCCTTCAGTGGTAACAAACCGTCCTCCATCGTTATGCCAAGGATGTCCTCATATTGATAGTTTTGAAGCTTTAAATCAAATAATTGCGCAATACCCAAAAGGTAAAGTATTTGGAGATATCGGTTGTTACACACTAGGATTTAATATGGGAGCAATCGACACAACTGTATGTATGGGTGCTTCAATCACTATGGCAAAAGGAGCCGCCGAAGTAGGCGTATTCCCTTCTGTTGCAGTAATTGGAGATGGAACATTCGGACATAGTGGAATTACAGGATTGTTGGATTGTATAAACGAAAAAGCCAATGTTGTGGTATTAATTTTGGATAATGAAATTACCGGAATGACAGGCGGACAACCATCATCTGCAAATTGTAAATTGGAGCAAATTTGTATTGGTTTAGGTGTTGATCCAAAGCATATTCGGACAATTGTACCTTTAAAGAAAAATCACGAAGAATTCGTTCAAATTTTAAAAGAAGAAATTGAATACAATGGTGTTTCCGTAATTATACCACGTCGTGTTTGCTTAGTAGAGGCAAAAAAACATATAGCTAAATAATTGAAGTGATAACAATACAAAATTGATAATAAAAATGAAAAAAGATATATTGCTATGCGGTGTTGGAGGTGATGGAATTGTTTCTGTAGCTAAAATCATATCCGATGCAGCTTTGAATATGGGTTTGAGTTTGAAACAATCCGAAATTCATGGTATGTCACAACGTGGTGGATCCGTATTTTCGCATCTTCGTCTATCCAGCAGTGAAATTTTCTCAGATGTAATTCCCGAAGGTAGTGCTGACATTATTCTTTCAAGTGAACCGATGGAAGCTTTGCGTTATTTGCCTTTCCTTTCTGAGAATGGTTGGGTGGTTACGAATTCAACCCCTTTTGTAAATATTAAAAATTATCCAGATACTCAACTGATAATGGATGCATTGAAAAAGGTAAAAAACTTAGTAACATTTGATGCCAACGAAATCGCAAAAGAAGTAAAAGCTCGCCCCAATATGGTATTGTTAGGAGCCGCGGCCCCATATCTGGATATTGAGTTTGAAAAGTTAGAAGAAGCTATTCATCATATATTCGATCGTAAGGGAGCTGATATTGTTAATGCTAACTTAGCCGCAATTCGTGCGGGTCGTAATCACGCTGCAACAAAATAAAACATAATAAAATGTATACAGTAAAGCCGTTGCACATATTTGTGTAGCGGCTTTATTATCTGATAATACGAAAGTCTATCTGATGAAAAACATAAGAATAATAATAGACAAAAATGCCGGTTTCTGCTTTGGAGTTGTTGCTGCCATACATCGAGCAGAAAAAGAATTGCAAAACACAAATACATTATATTGTTTAGGAGATATTGTACATAACAACGTCGAAGTAAAACGTCTCGAAAAAGAAGGATTGTCTATTATTACTTACGCTGAATTTAAAAAACTTTCGGATGCAAAAGTTTTCATTCGCGCACACGGAGAACCTCCTGAAACTTACCAACTTGCTAAAGAGAGGAACATCGAATTGATTGATGCAACATGCCCCATTGTCCTTCATTTGCAAAAACAAATTCAAAGCGGATATGAAGAAATGAAGTCGTTAAATGGTCAGGTTGTTATTTTTGGCAAAAAAGGACATGCCGAAGTAATTGGATTACAAGGTCAAACAAAAAAACAAGCACTCATTGTTAGCTCCTTAGAAGAGATAGAAATGATTGATTTTAAACGCCCCATACGATTGTATTCACAAACTACAAAAAGTAAAGAAGCTTATCAACAACTTATTGATTTAATACAAATTAAATGCGATAGTGTTGAAAATAAAAATTTTATTGCCTTCAATACTATTTGTAACAAAGTCTCCAATCGAGCAAATGAATTGATTGAATTTGCCAATTCTGTAGATATTGTTTTATTCGTCTCTGGAACAAATAGCTCAAACGGGCAATATTTGTATGAGTATTGTAAAAAAGTAAAAAACAATACCGTATTTATTTCAGAAGTTCAAGAGCTTCAAAAGGATTGGTTTTCTAATAGTCGCACAATTGGTATTACAGGAGATACATCTACAACTATGTCGTTAATGAAAGATGTTGCTC
>CAYYUE010000231.1:0-3322 GCA_964474745.1 uncultured Bacteroidaceae bacterium
GTTTCAATTCTATAAAGTGCTATTAAAAGCAATTAACAAAAGAAACAAATGCATTATATCAAGAAAGTTTCAATTCTATAAAGTGCTATTAAAAGTTTCAGTAGGTTTTACAATGGTTCCTGCACAATATAGTTTCAATTCTATAAAGTGCTATTAAAAGAAATACCCGCGTGGCAATACCTAAACATTACGAAGTTTCAATTCTATAAAGTGCTATTAAAAGAATCTCCGATTGTTACTGTTTGTAAATTACTTTCCATGTTTCAATTCTATAAAGTGCTATTAAAAGAACGCATCCCCTTCGTCGAGAACATCAATATCGAGCGTTTCAATTCTATAAAGTGCTATTAAAAGTTTTGGGACTGGCAAGCCTACAAAAACCCCTACGCAGTTTCAATTCTATAAAGTGCTATTAAAAGATATAAGAGATATAATACACGACGGCTGGGATATCAGTTTCAATTCTATAAAGTGCTATTAAAAGAAAAGGGCTTTTTCGTCTATAAGAGAAAACATGGAAAGTTTCAATTCTATAAAGTGCTATTAAAAGATGGAGCTGGCGTGAAAGTAAGTGCTACAGGAAAGTTTCAATTCTATAAAGTGCTATTAAAAGTACCGTGTCCGTACTCTATAAAGTTAAGACGGAAGTTTCAATTCTATAAAGTGCTATTAAAAGTTTCCGACCTGGCGGGTGATGATATCTTGCGCTTGTTTCAATTCTATAAAGTGCTATTAAAAGATTCCCCTAAATTACGGTCGTTTCGGTAGATGCGTGTTTCAATTCTATAAAGTGCTATTAAAAGCGCCCTTGCGGTTATCCGTCTGCAAAACCCTACTTTGTTTCAATTCTATAAAGTGCTATTAAAAGGAAAGGAAGATAACGGAAAACTACCGAGTTACAAAGGTTTCAATTCTATAAAGTGCTATTAAAAGGAGCGTTTACAAACGAAGACGACGTCGTAGACATTCGTTTCAATTCTATAAAGTGCTATTAAAAGGCTGCGGGTTAAGGCTGTTTCATAGCTACGGATTTGCGTTTCAATTCTATAAAGTGCTATTAAAAGCCGTTAGAAAATTTTTAAAAAAAACTTAGCTATCAAGTTTTTATCTTTCTATTTTCTAATTGCAAAGATACAAAAAGTCGTCGATATACAATACTATAAAAAACACCGTGGTTCGACAATCAAATTTATATGTTTGTTTATCAATATGTCAAAGAACGCATTTGTTGTTTTTTGACTTGTTGTTTTCCATTCTTCCACAAGAACTATTGACGTCGACAACTTTTACAAAAAATTATCGACACTACTTCTCTCCTTTCCAATAATTTCCTTTTCTAACCATTTTTCTGCTCGACCTGAGAAAATAATTATGCTGTCTCTTTCTTTATCCATTATCATTTCGGCCTGAAATTTAAGCTCTTTCAATTTCACTCCACTAATTTCCCCTTCAAAAACAGAATTTTGAATCCAATTCAAATACCGTCGGCATAGCTTCAGCATTTTTCCTACTCGTTTTTCACCGCAATCATATACCAATATCACATACATATTTCTATCTTATAAATGAATTATTTCCTTACCAATACATTTTAAACGGTTTATATTCTTCCAAATTCAATAAATGTTTAGATAATTTATAACATTCCAATTTCATCAAATGCCGATAACTCACATTTCGTTTTAAGGTTCGATGCTGTATCGTCTCATTTAGTCGATCTTCAAATGCTTTTACAAATATTTTCTTTCCTGCATCATTAAGAAGGCATTTATTCAATTTTTTATCAAAATGTTTCTCCTGTATTTCTTTTTTATTTAACACTTTAAAAATAACTCTATCCACCAATATTGGCTTAAAAACTTCCGTAATATCCAAAGACAATGAATAACGTCTTTCTCCAGGTGTATGTAAATAGCTTATTGTAGGATTTAGTTGCGTTTGATGTATGGCTCGTAAACCTTGCGAGTAACACATCATATTGCCAAACGAAATCAGTGCGTTTACTTCATTATGTGGAGGTTGTTTACTTCTATTTCCCATTTCAAAATCATTTAAAATCAAATTAAAAGCGTCATAATAAGTTATTCTTATATTTCCTTCTAAACCCATCAATTCATCTACTTCATTAATGGAACTTATACGTTGTGCATAATTTTCAATAATTGCAATTATAGGCTCCAAGTCCTTACCTCGTTTATCATAGTACTTCAAATTTTTTATCATATTAAAAGCTGCTCCTTCTATAAATTTACGGGCGATGACAATTCTCTTCTTTTTATTCTGATAATGTGTTGTTTGTGCCAATAACATTTTCCCTGACAACAGAAAATCACGTGGCATGAATGAGCCCGTATAATTTTCGTAATAATCGAAAAAATGTACGGCAATGTCTTTTTGTCCTAAAAAATTATATAACGAGCTATTTGCCCGTAACGATCCGAAAACATAAAACTCCGATATATCCTCAACGGGAAGATAACGAGGTTGTCCTGGACAGATATATTCTCCGTTTTCATCTTCTTCAAATGGCGTAAATTTCAACGTGTTATCTTTACGTTCTAACACTCCTGGGTTGAATAAATAGTATGTTTTTTTCATGAATAATAATTAAATAACTGAATTACTCAATCTCTGTTGCATAGCAAAACTCAAAATAGCTGCAACTCCTGCAGATAATCTTCGTCTCAATTAACGGACATGTATCACTTTCGATTATCTTCGAAATCTCGCTTTCCATTTCTACAATCATTTCCCTGTCAATATCATTTAATATAATTTGTTCAGTTTTTCGCAATGTAGGATATTCCAAAATGCCGGTTACACCTTCAATGCCGTTACGTTCAAATATATAAATATAATATTTCAATTGCCACTCATGTGCCACCTCTACTTTATTAGATTTTTTAATTTCGTGAATCACCTTATTTTTTGCATCATAATAATCAATTTTACAGCCTTCTATCTCTATTTCTTCGTATTTCGCAGAACGTTGTGGATAACTGTTTTCGTGAATCAGTTTGCCTTCATACACTAAATCTGAAGTATGTTCAAAACGTATTCCGTTAGCATGTAACCACATTTCGCGTTTACATACATGATAGAGATTCATTAAAGTAGCGGTTATTTGCATGTTTATATTATATTTTGATCATCTGATTCTAATGAAAGTCCTTCCATTTTACTATACTTCATATCTAATATGTAAATATCTGAATCATTAACTTTACGAATAGCATACTTTTTAGCGATGTGAATCGGCACTTTTAACGTGTATTTTACCATTAATTAAGTCATTTAAAACTCTCCGCACCTCAGCTATATC
>CAYYUE010000232.1:0-3314 GCA_964474745.1 uncultured Bacteroidaceae bacterium
AGCACGTGTTTCAGATGAGTTATTAAAAGAAATCAATAGTCGAGTAGCACTTACTGCTCTATCAAGAGAAGAATATATTCGATGTTTAATATCAGGATACCGACCGAAAGAACAGCCATCAAAAGAATTTTTTGAGATTATATCTCAACTGCGTGCAATTGGGAATAACATAAATCAAATTGCAACCAATGCCAATCGTATAGGATATATTGATGTGGATTTTTTTAAAGAACAAGTCAAATTTTTAAGGAAGGAGATACTGGAGATAAGAACGATTGTTTGTACTCCAACGAAATTAGATGGCAACGACAGCAATATGGGATGTGAGTGATAATTTAAAACGAGTTATAGATTACGCTAGTAATCCTGAAAAAACAGAAATCAAAGATTTTGATCAATACGATTATAATGGCTTAGGTAATGTATTGTCTTATACGACTGATGAAATCCTAAAACGGGAAACCCTACTGAAAATCTGAATAAAATCTGGGAAGAACTGGAAAAACCTCAAAGTAAAGAATCGTTGCTTACGGTTTTTCCTGCAAATACATTGTGTGGTTATCCACTATTTAGCTCCATTGTTTACACGGATTTACAAAAACAAGTTCAAGCAGCATTACAAGAATGTATCCAACGCTCTGAACATAGAGCTTTCATTATCGGGTTACCTCTACATGTCCAAGACAGAGGATTATGCAATGCATTGGTTTTTGTACAAAATAAAGCTATTCGTGGTATCATTACAAAAAAATACCTGAATGTCGACGAACAAAAATATTTTGTTCGTGGAGAAGGTGTTCAAATCATACAGTATAAGAACCAGAAAATCGCAATTGGTTTTTATGAAGATCTAAAAGAACTAACAAAGGCCCATACAGATCAACCAGATTTGATCATTTGTTGCGGATGTAATGTTTTTGATTATAACAAACCTTACCGAACTCGTTATCGTATGCATAAAATAGTCGAAAACCTAAATACTTCATTGGTATATGTAAATCGTATAGGTGGTGAGGGTAGCTATTTATTTGCAGGAGGTTCTATGGCTTTAAATGCTGCAGGAAATGTGTTGTGTCAATTTCCTTATTTCAAAGAGTATTCCGAATCTGTAGACTTACAACTTATTGAAAGCAAAGATTCTAAAAAGCCGGAAGTTGTACAATTGGTTTACGATGCTTTGATAATGGGCATTCGTGAGTATTTTCAAAAAAATAATCTCAAAAAAGCAATATTGGGGCTTTCTGGGGGAATCGATTCCGCATTAGTTGCAACGCTTACTGTTGCTGCATTAGGAAAAGAAAATGTAAAAGGCATTTTACTCCCATCGGAATATTCCAGCGAACACTCCGTAAACGATGCAATTACATTGTCAAAAAACTTAGGTATTGAATATGAAATTATTTCAATTCAAAGTATTTTTTCAGAAATGAAAAAAACGCTGAGCCCCGTATTTTATGGGCTTCCTGAAGATGTAACTGAAGAAAATATGCAAGCCCGAATCAGAGGCATTTTACTAATGTCTATAGCGAATAAAACAGGTGCAATCTTATTAAATACGACCAACAAGAGTGAAGCGGCCGTTGGCTATGGAACTCTATACGGCGATAGTTGCGGAGCATTAGCAGTTATTGGAGATTTATATAAAACCGAAGTTTATGAACTTTCCGAATGGATCAATCGAAATTTTGAAATCATTCCTAAGAACACTATTGATAAGGCACCTTCGGCCGAATTACGACCTGAACAAAAAGACACAGATTCATTACCGGACTACAGTGAACTAGATGCTATCCTAACAATGCTTATTGAAGAAGAAATGTGTTTTGATGAAATCTGTGATGAAGGCTTTGAACCTACTGTAATACGAAAAGTACTAAATTTAGTAAAAAGCAATGAATACAAACGATTACAGTTTGCCCCAGTTCTTAAGATTTCTCCTATGACATTCAGCATAGATCGCCGCGTACCTATTTCATAAACAAAACAATAAAAAAATCAAAAACGTTTGCAAAAAATTTCTTTTGCAAACGTTTTTGATTTTACGCACATCCCATCTCAATTGCTCTATAAAGTTGATAAGTATAACAAATCATTTTTTGCATCAAAAATAACTTTCCAAAAATATTTTTTCACTTATTCGAATTATTTTATAATATAATTCAAATTTAAAATTGCATAAGTGAAAAATAAACGCTAACTTTGAGGCATGTTTAGAAAAAATCAAAAATTATTAAACTATTAAAAACCAATAATATAGTGAAATCCAACCATCCGCAACAAAATTTTGAATCCAGCCGAAAAGCAATTGGCTATATCAGTAGAAAGCTTGCAAAACAAGCTGATTATGAAAGAATAGGGTTCTTGTCCGGTTTAGAAGTACACCAGCAATTAGCCACAAAAGAAAAGTTGTTTTGTCGTTGTCCAGCCGGCATATTTCAAAAACCAGATCAATATCATGCGGAGCTTTTACGGCATATGCGTCCAACGTTATCTGAAATGGGTGAATATGACGGTACTGCTTTAATGGAGTTTAAAACTCGAAAAAATATTATATACCGAATTTCCCACAAAACAGCTTGCACATATGAAATTGATGATACACCTCCTTTTCCGATTAATCCAGAAGCTTTACAATACGCATTGGAAATCGCATTGGCATCCAAATTAAATATTGTCGGAGAAGTGCATATAACCCGTAAGCAATACTTAGATGGATCCATACCTACAGGATTCCAAAGAACAGCCATTTTAGGTATCGAAGGTGAAATTCCTTTAAAACATAAAAAAGTTCGACTTATCCAACTTAGTATTGAAGAAGATTCTTGTCGGGAAATTTCGGATATTGGACATACACGTATCTATAGAACGGATCGATTAGGTATGCCTTTGATAGAGACCGTAACCTATCCTGAAATGGTAAATCCCGATGAAGTAAAAGAAGCATGTGATTATATCCGCTTTTTAAACAGAAGTACAGGACGTGTTCGTACAGGAATAGGATCTGGAAGAGAGGATGTAAATGTAAGTTGTAAAGGGGGTACTCGCATTGAAATAAAAGGAGTAGCACATACGAAATGGATTCCCGATATTACTCATATCGAATGCTTCCGTCAATGGGCATTACTCTCAATACGTGAAAAACTTAACACTCGTATTCAAAAAGAAAATTGGAAAATGAACTGGGAACAATTAGATCCGAAAGATTTTCATTTCTATTACACTCCAATTATTAACGCTATACAACGAGGTGAAAAAATTTATGCTGTTAACTTACCGTATTTTGGGCAATTGTTATCACATTTTACACAGCCAGA
>CAYYUE010000233.1:0-3303 GCA_964474745.1 uncultured Bacteroidaceae bacterium
ATCATTCAATAATTGATTTTTTTTAAACGGATATTTTTTAAATATGATTTTCATAAATTACATATATAAATAAAAACCCACTATGAACATAGTGGGTTTTCTTATTGCGGTTAATTTTGTTTTATTGAACAGAAATAATTTCTAAATCAAATACGAGAGGAGAAAAAGGAGGGATGCCTTGAGTTCCACGAGCACCATAACCCAGTTCTGATGGAATAATTACTGTTGCAACACTTCCTTGTTTTAACGTAGCTACAGCTTGTTCCCAGCCTGGAATCAAAGACATTTCACCT
Organism: uncultured Bacteroidaceae bacterium; assembly: GCA_964474745.1. GTDB lineage: Bacteria > Bacteroidota > Bacteroidia > Bacteroidales > P3 > HGM05376. The sequence goes on from CAYYUE010000233.1 coordinate 294, forward strand.
ACTACATAAGACAATGGTTCATAAGGACGTTGAGGGTTGTAAATTCCGGCTTCTTGAGCAATGGTTTCCACGCTTGTATCGAAAACTTTTCCATCCAACAATTTTCCGGTGTAATTAATTTTTACAGCTTTTCCATTTTCAACTTTGGGGCCGTTTCCTTTTTTCTTTTCAATGATATACAAACCATTTTCTGCCGGCTTTTGTGTAATGTGATTGTCTGCAATATATTTTGCAATCAATTCAGGCTCATCTTTTTTTGCTTGTTCCATTTTTGCTTCAAATTCAGCTTTTTCTTTGTCGATATCAGCTTTAGTTACAATAGAACTTAATGTAATGTCGTAATATACTTTTGATTTTGTACCGGTTTTATAAAAAGGAGGCATGGGAAAATAATTTGCCATAGAATCGGCTTCAATCGCAAAAGTAGCAACATCACCACTGTGTAACATTAACAATCCTTCGTTAATGTCTCCTGGAAATACCGATTTTGTAACTTCGAAAAGACGTTGAGGATTTCCCATATTTGAAAATATTACAGAATCATCTAAACGTAACGTCATTTCTGCAACCAACACATCTCCCATTTGTACTTGCTGAGCACCTTTATTTTCTTTTTCGAATTTATAATGTAAACCCGATTCTGTCTTTTTATATCCGTCAATATCGGATTTAGGACCACATGCTGCAAATGTGATTACTGAAGAAAGTATCAATGCAGCCATTTTTGTTGTTTTTTTCATTTGTCTTACGTATTAATTTTTATTGATTTAAAATTTCTATATCATATATTAAAATGGAACTTCGAGTTATTCGATCTCCATCGCCGATGATACCATAGCCTAAATGCGAAGGTAAAATAATTTTTGCTTTACTACCATAATGCAATTTCCGTACCGCCTTGTCTATACCTACATTCGGTTCAAGTTTGCCTACTTTTATGGTGTCGCGAACATTTTTGTAAATCATTTTTCCCGTAATGGATTCTATGTTATAGTCCATTACAATTATATCTTCATAATTAATTTGATTTCCCGTCCCTTTTTTATACTCCCATATACGTAGGCCGTCATCCAGACGTTCCATATTCCATTTTCGACGCTTTATATAGCTGTCAATTTCCGTTTCTTCTGATTTTGCAACATAATTCGTTGCAGTCATCATATTTTCTTTGAAGGGGTCTTTCAGACCTTTCTCCGGTATTTCTGTAATCGGAACGCTATCATTACAGGCCATAAATAAACAACTGCAAAGTATGTAAAACATATTGAAGGGAGTTTGAAATACTTTACTTTCCTGTCGTTGTGTTATATATTTGAATAACCTTAAGTTCACGTTTATTTGTTTAGTAGTTCTTTTTGAAAGTACGATTCAATTAACTTACAAGTTTCTTCGAATCCGTATTTTGAAATAGCACCTGAAGCTTTTTTGTGTCCTCCTCCGTTAAAATATTTAGCTGCGAACAAGTTAACATCAAAATTGTTCTTGGATCGGAACGAAATGCGAACATTACTATCTGAATTTTCTTTAATTAAAACACCTATTTCGATGTTTTTCATCATCAAAGAATAATTTACAATGCCTTCTAAATCTCCTTGTTGTACATGAAATTGCTCTTGGTCTGCTTTCGAAATATAAAAATAAGCCATTTTCAGCTCTTCGAAAATTCGCAATCTGTTGGAGATACAAAAACCCAGTAGCAATAATCGATCCGGACTATAGGAATTGTAAATGTAATCATGAATATCTGAAACAGATATACCTGTTTTTACCAAATGTGCGGTTACTTCATATACAGATGGATTATTGCATGAATAGCTAAACGATCCGGTATCGGTACAAATTCCGGTGTATAGGCAAATAGCCGCTTCCTTTGTAATAATCGAAAAACCGAACATTTCACATAAAATGAAGTATATATATTCAGAAGTAGAGGATAATTGTGGCGATGAGAATGCAATATCAAATAACTCTAAATTTGGATCAGGATGATGGTCTATTAAGATCTTTTTTGCAGTACTTTTTTCTAAAGTGTTTTGCAGTATTCCAACTCTATTATTTTTATTTAAGTCTAATACGAAAATAACGTCAGCTTCGGATAATATGCGGAAACATAATTCTGAATTATCTTCGGCAATAAAAATACAATTCGAATTAGGTAAAAAACGATAATAATCAGGATATTTGTCCGGCAGTATAACTTGCGCCTCTATTGACAACGAATGTAGTGCATTGAATAAACCTAGAGAGGAGCCTATTGCATCACCATCAGGGTTTGTATGAGAAATAATCACGACATTTTTTGATGTCGTGATTATTGATTTAAGGGATTGTATACTTGCCGAGTTTTCGATTTTCACGAATTTATTGCTTTTTTGCAGTTATATTTACAATCTCTACTCCGGATATAGTAACTTTTAAAGTCAGAGTACCATCCTTTACACTACCTGATGTTGTTTCAATAGAGGTGCTTCCTGATAACGTGTAGGTATCACCACTTTTTGTTACTTTTACATCGGCTCCAACAGGAGCTAATGCTTTAGCAGCGCCATCATATTGTATGGATACATGATTATCATCAACTTCACTGATCACTACTAATGCAGATGTTTCTGTTTTTGAAAAATTTGTACCTTTATAAGTGCCTGCTATCTCAGACGCTATATTATCATCTTTTCCACATGAATGAAATAAAATTCCCATGCATAACATAATGCTTGCAAAAAATACACCTCTTTTCATAATAATTTAATTTTGACGTGATTAAAAATCTGATTTATAAAATATCAATTCCTAACAAAGTGCAAAAGTACGTTTTTTTATAAAACCATGCAATAAAAAGATTGTTTAGTAATTTTTTTATTTTCTCAGAAATAATGAGGATTTTAAATGTTCGAAAATTTTTATTTTTGAACATAATTAAAAAGCTCTTTTCGATCGAAAAGAGCTTTTTAATTATTTTTAAACATTTAAATTCCAAAATAAATTATTTTTCGGTATTTGTATGTCTTTT
>CAYYUE010000234.1:0-3294 GCA_964474745.1 uncultured Bacteroidaceae bacterium
ATTGAACAAGTGGACAGAAAAGGTATTATAACTTCTATAGTAGGAGAAGGGTTTAATCATAAAGCCTTTGACGCAGAATATATGTCATTTGTTCTACATTTAAATTATAGGTTTACTCCAAAATGGAATTTAATAGCAAAAGGAATGTACGAAACAGCTTCTGTATATAAAACTACTGAAAATGTGGAAAAGGGACAATACCGTACTTCAATTGGATATATAGGAGGTATTGAATATTATCCTATGAAAGACAATTTACACTTCTTTTTAGTTTATACAGGTCGCGCATACCGTTACACAGACCGGGCAAAAGAATTAGGAGAAGTGGATCATAATACGAATCGAGTAGCTCTTGGGCTTATCTGGCAAATGCCGGTTTATTGATACGAAAATTTGAAATTCTAAATAAAAGGTTGGAGATTCTTAAGATAATTATTGCAGACTCTTCAGCCTTTTTTATTTGAGATTTTCTCAGTAGTTTTTTCGGATAATGTTTTTAAATACAGAATATGAATATATCTTTTTTGATTTAGTAAAAGCAGAGAAGTATATAAGTTCATAATTTCAGATTAAGGGAAAGACATAAAAGTATTTTTAATCACTCATTCGTCAATTTAATTAAGAATACTTGATAGTAGTATGTGTGAAATATTGTATCTTTGCAGTACAAAGTAATTCATTAAAGTAGATATAAATGTATACAATAGACACATTACAAAAAACAGTAAAACAATTGTTTGAAGAACAGAACTTTTTATTTGAACCTAAAACTTTATATAAACCTATTGAATATTCCTTATCGCAAGGAGGAAAACGAATTCGGCCTGTTTTATTATTGGCGGCTTGTGATTTGATGGGTGGTGATTGCCAACAGGCATATAACGCTGCAATAGGAGTAGAAATATTTCATAATTTCACACTTTTGCATGATGACTTGATGGATAAATCAAATTTGAGAAGAGGGAAAGAAACTGTATATAGACGATGGAATGAGAATATTGCTATATTGTCGGGTGATACTATGTTTGCTATGGCTTATCAATATTTTTTAAAGACTCCTCATAAAAATATGCATACTATTCTAAATGTTTTTACTGAAACAGCTATTGATATATGTAATGGTCAGCAATACGATATGAATTTTGAAACTCAATTGCAAGTTTCATTAGAGGAATATTTGGTTATGATTCGTAAAAAAACTGCTGTACTTTTAGCTGCCGCCTTGGAAATAGGAGCTTTATACGCAGATGCATCTGAAACAGATCGAACGCTTTTATATGAATTCGGTATACAGATAGGAATGGCATTTCAATTGCAAGACGATTTGTTGGATGTTTATGGTGATGAAAAAATATTTGGAAAACAAACAGGGACCGATATTAAAGACAATAAGAAAACATTTCTTTTACTAAAAGCATTGGAATTGGCTGATCGCCAGCAATATGATGTATTAGAACGTTGTTTTTCAGTGAAATATGACGATAATAAAGAAAAAATAGAATCCGTTCTGAATGTTTATACAGCATTGGGAATAAAAGAAAAAACGGAAGAAGAAATTAATCGATATTTTGAAAAAGCGTTGTGTGCATTACAACAGATCTCTGTCCCTAATGAAAAGAAAAATATATTGCAACAATTTGTGAATCAATTGCTAGTACGTGAATTTTGATACACCTTGATAGATGAAAAAGATATATAACCCATTTAAAGATCAAAAAGGATATAATTGTTTTGCATGTTGCCCGACAAATCCTATAGGGTTGCATATGGAGTTTTTTGAAGATGGTGACTATGTATGTTCAATATGGAAGCCCAAAATTCAATTTGAAGGATATCCCAATGTTTTACATGGAGGTATACAAGGTACATTATTAGATGAAATTGCAGCATGGACAGTTTATATAAAAACTCATACATCGGGAGTTACTTCTCGCATGGATATTAAATATCATAAAACAGTTTTGGTACGCAATACGGAATTGCTATTACGTGCTAAGATTTTGAATCGGAGAGTGCGATTTGCAACGATACATGCAGAACTTATGGATCGTAATGGAACTGTATATTCTGATGCGGAACTTGTTTATTACCTCTTTCCACAGGAGATTGCTCGAAGTAAATATGCATTCCCTGAATATTCAAAGTTTTTTGAATGAAAGTAGATACTATAAGATTAAAATTCTTGTTTTACAGTAAATTAAAATCTTCAGAGCAAAGAAAACGTAAAGAAAAATTCGCAAAAAAATAAAAAATGTTTTTTTTGTTGGAAATATATGTATAAATTTGCATTGTTGAAGATCAACATGAAGTATTAAGTAACTGATTAATAATTAACGATTTAAATTTATCATGAAAAAAGTAATTGCTTTATTGTCAATAGTTGGTTTATTGACATTTTCCAATTTCAATGGCTTAAAGGCGCAAGATCAACAACCTGCTGTTGAAGCTATAGAACAAACAACTGATAGTATGGTTGTTGCTGAAGAAGCTACTACTGAACCTGCTCTAGTAGTTGAAGAAAACACTGCTGAAGAAGCTCCTCTAACTTTCCATCAAGTTTTGAAACAAAAATATATTGATGGTGGTGCAGGATGGATGACTCCGATATTGTTGTGCCTTATCTTTGGTTTGGCATTGGTAATTGAGCGTATTTTGTACTTAAATTTAGCTACAACAAACGTTAACAAATTATTGGCAGGGATTGAAGATAATGTAAAAAAAGGAAATTACAATGCGGCTAAAGATCTTTGTCGTAATACTCGTGGCCCTGTTGCCAGTATTTTCTACCAAGGACTTGACCGTGTCGACGAAGGTTTAGAAAATGTGGAAAAAGCAGTTACCTCCTATGGCGGTGTACAAATGGGTCGCTTGGAAAGCAACTTGACTTGGATATCATTGTTTATTGCCGCTGCTCCTATGCTAGGATTCTTGGGAACAGTAATAGGAATGGTGCAGGCATTTGACGATATTGAGCAAGCTGGTGATATTTCTCCAACTGTTGTTGCAGGGGGTATGAAAGTGGCATTATTGACAACTGTATTCGGTTTGATTACTGCTATTATTCTACAGTTTTGCTATAATTATATCGTTAGCAAAATTGAAAGTCTTGTAAATACAATGGAAGATAGTTCAATTAGTTTTATGGATATATTAGTAAAAAACAAAAAATAATAGTAAGGGCTAAAACCGAAAATTAATTTCATTACACATAATTTAATCCTTAACTGTTATGGAAAAAAAATTGAGAAAAATATATTTTGCAATATTATTGGTACTTGCGCTTATTGCAAGCAT
>CAYYUE010000235.1:0-3273 GCA_964474745.1 uncultured Bacteroidaceae bacterium
TCGAAAGTAGATCGTTCGGCAGCTTATGCAGCTCGTCACATTGCTAAAAATATGTTGTGTGTTAAAGCAATTATTAAAAACGTGTTGTTGATAACTAAAAAATATCTTCCTGTTTGATTTGCTAATTCTGAGTACTTTAGCGTATTGGAAGAAAAATCAGAATCTTATGCAAAGGATTAAATATCTAGTAATTATATTGTATGCTTTAATTAGCTCGCATGCAATCGTAGGGCAAAACACTATTACCGAAACCCGTATCTCTGAGTATCAACGAGCTCTTGATTTGTTTGAGAAAGAAAAATATGCATCGGCGCAACATATTTTTGAGAAATTTGTGGAAGAAAATGCACAAATCAAAGATGAGTATACAATAAATGCATATTATTATGATGCGGTTTGCGCACAATATTTGTCTAATAATGATGCATGTTATAAATTGGGGTCTTTTATTCGAAATTTTCCGCAAAGTTCCAAATTGAATATGGCTCGATTCTATTTGGGAAATTATTACTATGCTGATAAAAACTATACAGATGCACTAAGTGAATATCGTAAAGTGGAAATATCGCAAATTGAACTTTCGTATCAGGCTGAATTTGAGTTTAAGTTTGGCTATAGCCTATTTCAAACAGGGAATACAAAAAAAGCAAAGGAATATTTTTCTCGTATCATGAATGGAAAATCGAAATATGCATCTTCTGCTTTGTATTATTATGCTCATATTCAATATGAAGATAATGATTATGAGTTGGCATTGGTAAATTTTGAAAAATTGTTGAGTGACAAGAAATTTGCTTCCATCGTTCCTTATTACATTGCTCAAATTTATTTTTTCTTGGATAGGGGGGAGGAGTTAATTACGATATCCTCTGAATTAATTGAAAAATCAACAGATGTTCGAAGAGCTGAAATAGAACAAATGGTAGGGGAGGTGTATTTTAGAAAAGGTGATTATCGAAAAGCATTGGAATATTATGAAAAAGCGAATGAAATTATTCCGCAAAAGAATGATTATCAAATGGGGTATTGCTATTATCAATTGCAAGAATATGAAAAAGCAGCACGTTATTTTGAAAAATATGCTTCCGAAAACGATAGTATAGCCCAAAATGCCTTGTATCATTTAGCTGATGTGTATTTGAAATTAGATAAAAAATCGGAAGCTCGTGCTATGTTTCTGGGGGCTTCGAATATGGATTATAGTCCCAAAATAAAAGAAGATGCACTTTATAATTATGCTAAATTATCATGTGAGATAGGTAATAATCCGTATAATGAGTCTATAAAATCTTTTCAAGATTATTTGAAGCAGTATCCGAGAACTTCCCGAAAAAATGAAATCAATGAAATCCTGACGCATTTGTATTTTTCGGTACGAAACTATAAAGATGCACTGGAACTGATAGAAAATCTTCCTGAAAAAACACAATCGATTAACCAAGCATACCAACGTATTGCCATTAATAGAGGAATTGAATTATATAATGGGCGAAAAATCGAAAATGCGGTTGAGATGTTTACAAAGGCTATAAAAATTAATGCATTGCAGGGCTTGACGGCTCAGGCTTATTATTTGCGGGGAGAAAGCAAATATCAATTGAAAAACTATGAAGGTGCCAGAAATGATTTGGAGAAATTCTTTGTATTGGATAGCGACAAACAAACACCTTATTACAATCAGGCCGCCTATACTTTAGGATATGCTCAATTGAAACTGAAAGAACATAAAAATTCCATTCATTCATTTACCAATTATGTGTTGAATGCTTCACCGGAGAGAGATAAACGCTGGATTGATGATGTAAATAATAGAATAGCAGATAACTATTTTGTTCAAAAATCTTTTCCCGACGCGATTGCTTTTTACGACAGAGTAATTAAAGCACAAGGGATTGATGCTGATTATGCCCTGTATCAGAAAGGACTAGCATATGGTGCGTTATGTTTGTATCAAAATAAAATAGATTGTTTGAATCTTTTGATAGCGCGTTATCCAAAGTCGAACTATGCGATGTCGGCAAATTTTGAAATAGCCAATACATTTTTATTAAATGATGATCAGGATATGGCGTTGAAATTTTATCAAGTTTTTGTAAATAAGTATCCGCAAAGCTCTTACGTAAAAGAGGGATTCTTAAAGATAGGGATCATTTATTATAATACTTCTAGAGATGAAGAGGCTTTATCTGCATTGGATAAGGTATTAAAAGATTATCCGGGAACATCAGAATCACGTGATGCGTTGTTGACTATTAAAAATATTTACGTAAATCAAAATCGGGTAGACGAGTATTTTAATTATGTAAAACAAAATACGAAATTGTCTATTTCTACTGTTGAACAAGACTCTATTACTTTTATAGCAGCTGAAGCTCGTTATTTGGAGGGTGATTGTCAGGGAGCGATCCCCGGATTTCAAAATTATCTGGAGAAATTCCCGAACGGGTTGTTTACGCTTACGGCGAATTATTATTTAGCCGATTGTTTGTTACGTTCCGGTTCTATGTGGAAAGCGCTTCCGCATTATGAATACGTGGCAAATCAAAGTAAATCCCAATATACGGAAGTTTCATTATTGAATGCCGCAAACATTACTTATAACATAAAAAATTATAAAAGATCCAATGACTTCTTTACTCGCTTGGCTGCTGTGTCTGAAATTGATGCCAATATCATACAAGCCAATGTCGGAATTATGCGCACGTGGTTTTATTTGGAAAGCTACGAAAATGCCATTAAAAGTGCTAAAAATTTGTTGCAATATGAAAAGTTAACGAATGAAATAGATGAAGAAACCAAATACATCATTGCGCATTCATATTATGCATTAGGTGATACGGCATCGGCTCGGATTGCTTATGAACCATTAAAAGAATCTGCCAATGGAATGTTTTCGGGGGAAGCTTACTATCGCGAAGCCGAAGCTTATTTTAATCGGAACAATATGAAAGCCGCCGAAAGAATAATAGAAACTATTACGGCGGGCCCTGTAAGTGATTATTGGTTGGCAAAATCCTTTATTTTATGGGCAGATGTATATTATGCAAGTGGAAATCGTTTGCAGGCAAAACAAACATTACAAAGTATTATTGATAATTATGATGGGGATGATTTGGTTGAAGAGGCTCAGCAAAAATACGATCGTATTGTTGACAAAGAAAATAGTGAACGTTCGGAAAAACAAAAGAAATTGGAACAGAAGCAGCAGCAGGAAAACGAAATTGATGTTACGGTTCCTCTCAATGCACCTATCGAAAACGAATAATATTCAGT
>CAYYUE010000236.1:0-3256 GCA_964474745.1 uncultured Bacteroidaceae bacterium
AAGTAATGTCATTGCAGCTAAAAAATATAAAAATTCCCTTGCAGAAATGGGTTTAAATGGTAATGTGAATTATATGATTGTGCATACATATAACACAAATATTCAACAAAAGGGACAACGACAATTGGTTTCAGTGGATTCTATTACTTTTGATTTGAGGGGTAATTTGGAAGATAAATATACCAATGCAGGGAATAAATTGGCATATTATTCTTATTATTTCGATAAAAATGGATATTCATTGGGGTGGAATGAATATGATAAAAGCTATAAAATAACAGCTCGTACTGCTTATTTGAATGATGAACGAGGCAATTGCGTTGAAAGAACTGTGTATGGAAATAACGAAAAAATGGTTCGTAAAGAAACTTCTGTTTATGGTAAGGATAATAAATTATTGGAAGAGTTGCGGTATACGGATAATGGAAAAATTGAAGAAAAACGTATTTATAAATACGATAATCGTGGGTATTGTTCGGAATTGGAGTTTTATGATGTGAATGATAGTTTGAGGCAAACGTATATTTTTAAGTACGATGATAACGGAAATAGAATAGAATGGCGGTTTTATGCATCGGATGGTAATTTGATGGCAATTACTACTTATTATTATGACGATCATAATAATCTTACGGAAATGTCTTCGTTCAATTATGATGAACACTTGAATTGGAAACATTCCTATAAATATGTATACGATAAAAACGGAAATTGGATTAAACAAACGATTTTCCGCAATAATAAGCCTTATCAGGAAATTGAACGAAAAATAGTATTGGACTAAAAATCCCTTTGATTTTCGTGGAAGAAGAAAATGATATTACAATACCTTCCTTTAAATAACATAATATAATGAAATTCTTATTTTTATTATGTATATGTTTTTTTAGTATTAGTAATGATAAGCATACTACAAGACTAGAATTACCTTACGTAGCCAGAAATGAAAATGTAATAATTCATAAGGGTTATTCTTTTGTATATAGTCAAAAACACAAACAATCGAAGTGGGTTGCATATAAGTTGACAAGAATACAAGTACAAAATTCTAATGTAAAAAGAAATAATACTTTTACACGCGATCCTTTTGTAAGAGGAATTGTGGCAACAAATTCGGATTATGTAAAATCCGGATTTGATAAAGGGCATCTGGCACCTGCGGTTGATATGGCTTGGTCAGAACAGACCATGTCTGAATCTTTTTATTTTAGTAATATAAGTCCTCAAAAACCCGGATTTAATAGAGGTATATGGAAACGACTGGAGGAACGCATAAGAACCTGGGCATTGGAATATGATAGTATTTATGTGGTAACGGGACCTATATTAACGGATACGTTGCAAACAATAGGAAAAAATCGAATTTCAGTTCCTCAATTATTTTATAAAGTTATTTTGAATTATTCAAAAACGGGATATAATGGTATCGGATTTATATTGCCTAATACAAGCACTTCTGAGCCCTTACAACATTTTGCAGTAACCATTGATAGTGTAGAACATGTATCAGGAATTGATTTTTTTTCGTCTCTTCCAGATCCTATTGAAAATAAAGTAGAGAGCACTCTTTGTATTTCTTGTTGGATTTGGAATGATAATAAAGCAAATAAAACAAAATAAGGCACTCGAAGTACCTTATTTCGTTTCATCTACTTACTATGTAAGTAGAATTTTCAACACAAAAAACAAACAAAATTAATGAGTTATAATTTGTAAAACACCTCGTTTTACATAATTTTCATTTGTGATAACGATTGTGTAATAATATGTGCCATCCGGTAAATCGTTAGCACACCAACTGTTATCATATTTTTTATTCTCATAAACTACTTTTCTATTTTCGGATAGAATAATAACGTGCACGTTATTGTATATTTCCAGCCCCCCAATAATCCAGCAATCATTTATATTATCATTGTTTGGCGTAATCAGATTGGGGATTTTTAATTTTATTTTTGCTTTTATTTGATGAGCGGTAGGTGTTTTTATAGTATTGATTTCTGATATTTTTTCTTGAGGAATAGCTTCTTGTGCAGATGCTATTTCTTCGCTTTGCTTGGATGTAGTAGTAGGAGTAATAGCGGCCTCTTTTTGCATAGTATTTTCTTTAGCAGAAACAGATTGAGATGTGTCAGTGGATATTTTATTTTCAGAAACGGTTATTTTTTCTGCAGAAACGGTATGCGTGGTTTGTTTTTCTTCCAATGTAGCACTGCTGGTTGAATGATGTATTTTGATGCTTGATTCTGTTTTGGATATTGTTGTATCGATTATATAGGTAGTTGTATCAGTATATATTTCATTTAAATTATCTTTTGATTCATGAACTATTGCAGTCGGTTCGGAGGGAACATCCTTAGGTTCCGTAAGTAATATAGTAGCAATAGTAGCAACTATGCCAACAGTAGCCGTAATAACCCCAACTTTCCATACCGTGGCTTTAGCAATACTTTTAGCAGCTGCTTTTGTCATAGTCGTCTTTTGAGAAATTTGAGAATTATCATTAGGCACATCAGTCCCACTCAGAGGAAGTTGCGAAGCAATTTTATCCCATACCGAATCGGGTGGGGGTGTCGAATGCTGTTGCCATGTTTTTCTAAATAATTCTTCTATGTCCATTTTTTATTTTATTATTAAACCTTGATTGTGTTCTCGTGTAATATTTTTTTCTTTCATCCATCTTTGCAGCAAAGCCCGTGCTCTATAATAATAAGTTTTTGCTACGGATTTCGATATATGAAGTTCTTTGGCAGCTTCCGAGAAACTATACTCTTCTATAGCAATCATATTAAATATAGTTCGTTCTCGTGAGTTTAATCTATGTAAATATATAAGTAGCATATCGTATATTTCGGTCGAAAAAGCGTTATTTGTATCTGTGCCCATCGTTTCTTCCACTTCTTTCTTAAACTTTGGAGAAAGTACATCTGTTTTGCTTTTATAAGTATATCGAATAGCATGATTAATAAATATTTTATACATCCATCCCTCAAATTCACCCTCTCCTCGATAGCTGTCTAACGACCTAAATACTTTTAAAAAACCTTCAATCAAAATATCCTGAGCTTCTTCTGAGCTTGATGAAAAACGTAAACATAATGCATAAAATCGACCTTTGTAAGAGTCGTACAATGTTTTCTGAGACATTATATCTCCTTGTTTGCATTTTTCTATCAAATTTTGCGTACTTTGATTCATTATTATAGTGATTCCTTTTTTGTAGGATGGGTTTACAAATTAGATATTAAAAAAGATT
>CAYYUE010000237.1:0-3155 GCA_964474745.1 uncultured Bacteroidaceae bacterium
GTCTTCATTGGAAATTCCTAATTTTTGCAAATCTTTAGGCATAATAGACGCTCCAGATTTTAATTTTATAGCATATGTATATTGCAGATTTTCTGGATTTTCTATTTTTTTATCGTTAATATATACTACTCTATTGATAATTTCTAATTTTTCTCCTGGTAATCCAATAGTACGTTTGATAAAATTTTCTCGTTTATCTACAGGTCTGGTTATTATTTTTCCAAAATTTCGTTTATCGTTATTCACCAATTCATAACCATACTGGCGTACCAATGCATGATAACTTGCATTACTCTCAAAAGCTAATGCAACCGTATCCCCATCGGGAAAATTAAAAACAGTAGCATCAAATCTCTCTACTTTTCCTAAACCGGGGAAACGATGATAGCCTAGTGCTATTCCATTCCAAAACGATTTTATTTTCGTTCCGGGAATAGAATGATGAATAAGAGGTATTGCCACCGGAGTTATAGGGACACGAGGTCCATAGGCAATCTTACTTACAAACAAAAAATCTCCTACCAATAGTGATTTTTCCATTGAGGAAGTTGGAATATTATACAATTCAAACATAAATGTCCGAATCAATGTAGCCGCCACTAAAGCAAATATGAGAGCATCCCCCCATTCACGTATCGAACTGGGTTTAAGAACTGGCAAATCTTTCGGATTTGTATACTGGCGTTTTTTAGAAAATCCTAAATATGGAAGATAAATAAATGGAAACAATACTGCCAATGTTTGTTCTCCCAATTTATTTCTTTGAAAACATTTTGCCGTTTCCACAACCATTAATAAATATGTAAATACATTAATAGCAGGTATTGCCATATAGATATACCATTTCCAATCTTTACCCAATAGTTTTATCCATAAAACAATATTATAAATAGGTATGAATGCTTTCCAACCCTTATAACCAGCTTTTTCAAAAATTCCCCACAATCCTATCCAAGGAAACACACAATAAATAATGAGTAAAATATCATATATCATATCTATTTATTTTTATTAGTTAACACTAGCTTTTGTAATAATGAAATAAAACGATTCTTTTTTACAAATATTGCATAGAAATTATGTGTTCCAAAACAATTTTAATATGAATGAAGTTTTCATAATACTTGAATCTTATTACTATCGTTTTTAATAAAGATTGTTGAAAAAATAAACATGAAAAGAAAATTGTTACTAATTGCATTAAGTTTATTCATAATAATAGGCATTATCCCGATCCGTGCTCAAACAGCTGAGAATAGTTGTAAACGCCCCAAGATTGGGGTCGTATTGGGAGGTGGTGGAGCCAAAGGTGCTGCTCATATCGGGGTATTGCGTCTTTTAGAAGAATTGGATATTCCTGTTGATTATATTGCTGGTACTAGTATGGGTTCTATAATAGGAGGACTATATGCTCTGGGATATACTGCTCCTGAGCTAGATTCTTTAATATCAATACAAGATTGGCCTATTATAATGAGTAATAAAACGCCTCGAGAAAATTTATCATATAACAATCGAAAATATAAAGAATTATTTCTTTTATCCATCCCTTTTTATAATACTCGAAATCCTGAAATAAAAAGTAAAGATGCGGATAGAATATCATTAATTGACAACTTAAAAGAACACTCTTTATTAAAAGGAATTCCATCAGGTATTATTAACGGACAAAATATACTTAATTTACTTACAGGACTTTCATTAGGATATCAAGCTTCCTTAGATTTTTACAAACTTCCGATTCCTTTTGCTTGTGTAGCTACGAACCTTTCTACGGGTGAAGAAGTAGATATACATTCTGGAAATTTGGCATTAGCAATTCGATCCAGTATGTCTATACCAGGCATTTTTGAACCCGTACAAATTGATTCGCTAGTTTTAGTTGATGGAGGATTAGTAAACAATTACCCTGTTGATGTTATTCAAAAAATGGGTGCAGATTTTATCATCGGAGTGGATGTAGCATCCCCTTTTATTCCAGCCGAAAGATTAGATAATCTTCCAAATGTAATACTGCAAATGATGGAACTAATGACCTTGCAAAAGCGAAATGAAAATATTAAAAATACTAATATTTATATTACACCTGACGTAAAAGATTTTACGGCTCTTAGTTTTGAAAGAAACAGTATACGTGCACTTATTAGCAACGGATATAAAGCAGCAAATGAACAACGTGAGATGTTATTAAAATTGAAGACTTTCATAGATAGTTGTGGATATACAAAGGAAAAAGAAACAATACGATCTAAAGCTCTTTATCTAAGACAAGATTCTTTACAAATAAAAAATGTAAAAATTAACGGCATACCAAATGAATATAAGCCTTATATATTGAAAAAAATCAAAATAGAAGAAAATACAAACATACTTTTAGAAGACATCAACAATGCTGTTTCAACATTATATGGAATTGGAGCTTTTTCAAGTATTGACTATCGACTAGAAGAAGATTCAAATAAATATGAATTAATTTTTGATCTAACACATAATCCGATCCATTCCATTGGAGTTGGCTTTCGCTTCGATAGTGAAGAATTTGCAAAACTACTCTTCAATTTAAGTTTAAATCATCATAAAATATTTGGTCCAAAAGCCAGTTTTACAGCACAGTTAAGTTTGTATCCATACTTTGATATTAATCTTCGTTATACTTTCGAAAACATGCTTCAACTAAATTTATCTTCAAGAATAGAATCAACAAATCTAAAACTTTTTGGGGTAGAATCCCCTCTTCGAGACTTATCCTATTCATCAAATACCACAAAATTCTATTTATCGGGATATAATTTTATAAATTTCGATTTTGCTACAGGCCTCCAAATGGATAATTTTGGAGTATATTCATTCATAAACTCAGAAAACCTGCCTAAGAACATTATACATGCCAATAGTAGTAGTTTTTTAGCTGCATACGCAACATTAGAATCCAATACATTCGATCGCAGTTCGTTTGCAACAAAAGGCTATTCCACAAAGTTAAATATTTTAGGATATTTTTTAGGAAGCAATGCAAATTTTAATCCATTTTTATCGATTGAAATAAATGCTTCTTGGGTTTTAAAATTAACTTCGAAAACATTTATAACACCTTCTGTATACGCTAGAGGTCTTATTACTGAATTACCGATACTCTCTATATATGCGAATATGAT
>CAYYUE010000238.1:0-3145 GCA_964474745.1 uncultured Bacteroidaceae bacterium
TATCTCTTTTAAAACATTTGTAAATTGATAGAAAGCATCATTCAATAGGCTTTCTACTCATTTTTCGTAATATAATATTTGTTGAAAAATTTACTATATGCTTCTATATTTTTTTTGTTATAAAACGTTTGATAGTTTTGAACGGAGATTACAAAAGAGGTATAGTGTGATTTATTAAACTTCTTTAAGAAATCGGAGCTTTTCACCAAATAGTTCCAATAATCCATAGCGTCAGATGCATTATCAAATTTGTGTACGGTCAATAATTGCTGATTGCTTGTAAAAAGCATTACATTTGCACGTAAGGCCTTCGCGGAATAGTATGTCATATTAAAATCGGCAATAGCATATTGCATTTCCGTCCCTTTTATATTTTTGTCGTCTATGATAAAAATTACATAGTGTTGTAGATTTTCACGATAACGATATAATTGGCTTTCCTGAGGTAGCTCATCCTCCGTATTTAGTATGTTAGGAGTTGTAGCATCGGTTTTTACAATTTTACGTGTCGTATTGTCGTCTTCAATTGTTTCCTCGGAGTCGTATTTAATCCCCTTTCGCAGCAATGCTAATTGTTCTCGTACTAAAGGTGTTATTTCACTACTTGGATATTGATTTTGTATATCTTCCATTAATGCTATCGCCATCTTGTTTTTTTCAGTTTTAGCCAACGCTATTGCATGCCAGTATTTATATTTAGGAATTAATTTCTCTTCTTTATTATATATTTGAACGGCAGATTCGGCGCGAGAAATCACTTGTCCATAACGTTTTTCTGCAAATAAATCATATATGGCTTCATATTCCTTTTCAGCAAGCTTGCTTCTTTTGGCCATTTCCAAATAATAATCTTCGTCGCGTATCAAATTCGCATAATCACTATCCGGAAAACCTTTCAATATCATGTTTTTATAGTAATTTGCGCTAGGTGTATTTCCTTGTTTATCGTATATTCTATACAATTGATAAAATGCCGGTAATACATAGTCGGATCCCTGATAGTCATTTACTAATCGTTGGTAGCTCTCTATTGCTTTTTCTGAATTGTTAACACCGTCATTATATATAAAACCTGCATTGAGTAAGCTACGGGCTATATCCTGGTGCATTGAATCACGCCGACTTTGAGTTTTGGGTAAATCTTTCAAATAATAGGCAATATTATATTTATCATTTGTTTTTGAAGCATCTACCTGATCTTTATTTACTTTTGTATCTTCATCTTCTTTATTATCAGTATATAAATCATCTATTTTACTGCCTAATGCAAGTCCGGGTTTTTCTGATAAAAACCAGTAATCATCTAAATCACGCCTTCCCCATACTTTGATAAAACTTTCTTTTCCCTTTTGCACTGTCGACGGATTGTAGAAATACCAATCTCCTTTTAAAGTATTGTTTTGTACTTTATTTTCTTTATTTATAGCCGCAATCAATTCTGCTTCTTCTTGTTCCTTGTCGATTTGCTTTTGTTTTTCAATAAGTTTTTGTATGTACTTCTCCCGATCTGTAGGGTCCATGTCAGCCATGTATAGCAAACTATCATTCAATGAAATAAGTCTCGTATCTTCGACTAAAGATGTAAGAATATGATGTCGCGAACGAATTTCATCGCCATTGGGGTAATCTGCAGGGAGCATAACAACAGCTGTATCGTAGTATTTTTGAGCCTCATCATAGTTTTTATACACATCGTATAGGACGTCTCCCATTTTTACTGCAGACTTAATTTTTTGTGATTTATTGTTAGTACTATATGCCACGGATTTAGCAAAATTATCACATGCTTTTTTTGCGTTTTTTGCACCCAGGTACATTTCTCCTTTTGCATAATAGATTTGATCTTGATATTCCTCATTCTTTTTGTCGTTCAACATTTTATCAAGAAATTTTTCAATACCTTTATAGTCTCCTTTTCCAATATCGTAACATGCGGCTATATTCATACGAGTATTAAATTCCATTACATAATCAGGGCGTAATGAGAGCGCTTTTTTATAGTATTTGGTAGCTGTTGCTTTCTTTTCCAGTTTATGATATATTTGCGCCATAATAAAGTATTGACGAGCCTTGAGTTTTCTGTTTTTGGTATTTTCTACCGAAAGCCGTAAATAATCAACAGATTTCTTATATTTCTGCTGGGCTAACACGCATTCTACCATTGCCGGGTAAAGTAGTTTGGACATTTTCCCAGACATTTTCCCAGAATTAATTGCAGCATCCACTTGATCTAATAACAATTCACTTTCAGTGTATTGCTTATCATATGTTAAACATCTTGCATATAATATTTTTGCCTCATCAGCAATATCGGTTCCGGGGTATTGTCCCATGATATAACGACAAGTAGTTGCTGCAGCTTGATAATCCTGTTTATAGAAATGAGCATATGCCATCATTAGATAGGATTTTTTCACATAATGAACATATTCTTTTCCTTTAATAAAAATACTGTGTTTTTGGACTCCCTTGGCTCCTTTTTCCAAAGTTCTATCCAATTGAGGGTATACGGAAATTGCATTTTCCTTACTCCCTAATTTGTACATCGGAAGAATCTGAGTGTAATCATCGACATGTATTTTATTTAACTGTTTTATAGCTTCTTTTAAGCTTTCGTTTCCATTCCACCATACATTATAGTGGGTAGTAGTGTTGTGGTATACCCTATTTGCAAATTTTGATTTTTGGGTAGAGCAAGCTGTTAATAAAATACAAAATGCCAATAATAAAAAAAAACGATATGTTATGTTTGACACTTTCAATAATAAATCTATTTATGTGACAATAACTACAAAGCCTTTACTTTAGTATAGGCAGTAGCAAACTTTAAAAATCAATTACAAAAGGGATGCAGATTTATTTATAGACTTTTCTCATGTAGAACATGAAAAATTTAGGTATATAAAAAATTATCGTCATGATGGTTTTCATACCATGACGATAATTGTTAAAATCAAATTTATAGGAACTTTTTACACATTGAAACGAAAATGCATGATATCTCCATCTTGTACTGTGTACTCTTTTCCTTCTACCGACATTTTTCCCATTTCCTTACACTTGGCTTCGGAAGTTAACGAGACATAATCATTATATTTGATTACTTCAGCACGAATGAACCCTTTTTCGAAATCACTATGAATGA
>CAYYUE010000239.1:0-3143 GCA_964474745.1 uncultured Bacteroidaceae bacterium
CCGTTTTCGTGTATTGCTAATTTTTTTGTATTGTCAATAGCTTCAGAAACATTAATGATAAAATCTCCTGTTTTTTCATACAATGCGTACATACTGCTATATATGGTTCCTGTTTGATAGGTGTAAAGTCCTGATTTTATTGATTCCAAATGGCGAGAACGTAATGTATCTCGATATTCATTGATATAGGATTCCGCTTGGTATGCTGAATTTAAATCAATTCCTGTATGTTCGCTGTGAAGATTTTTATTCATAATCTTTAGCGAACTCTCTACAAGCTTATACATTTGCTCCAAATGGCCATTCAATTCTTTTTCAAAGCTAATTTTTTGTGCTCTTTGATTCTTTTTTAGTATTGCCAATTGATAAATAGCATCCCCAATACTTTCTAAATTGTCGATGATACGCAGCATCGAACTGATACGTTGCGAACCTTCATTACTTAGGTCTCCTTCTGAAATTCGAGTTAAAAACTTAGCTATTTCAATTTCCATGCGGTCGGTAATATCTTCATATTTAGCTGTACGTTCAAAGAGTTTATTAAAATCTTCTTCTTTGGTTAGTTTATCTAATTCCGGAAGGAAAGTATACATTAAAAGTAATCTGTCTGAAAATACTTCGATTTCATGTTTGGCACTCTGTATATCCAACTCAGAAGTGTTTACAAAACCTGATGGAATGTAACGCAACCTGAATCCTTCCTCATCGTCGGGTTTACTTTTCACAAGGACATTTACAATCTTGATAATCTGAGGAATGAATCCAAATAAAAGCATGGTATTCGCAATGTTAAATATGGAGTGGAAAAGAGAAAGAGCAATTGGAATGGCGGTAGCGCTTGCGTAGGGGGAAACACCCTCTACTTGAATGGATAAAAAATTAATAAATCGTAAAAACGGGTAAAAAATAATGAGCACCCAAAAAACCCCTATAATGTTGAATACCAAATGTGCCAGTGCCGCTTTTTTTGCCGTTTTATTAGCGACCATAGCTGCCAAATTTGCTGTAATTGTAGTACCTATATTTTCACCAAGAACCATAGCCGCTCCAATTTCGAAGCTGATCCACCCCTGGCTGCACATTACCAATGTAATTGCCATCATCGCGCTAGACGATTGCATAATAAGCGTAAGTATGCTACCTATAAGGACAAATAAAAGTGCTGATCCATATCCATAATTGGAATATTGAGAAATGAATTGAAGAACTCCCGGGTATTGACTAATATCAGGAATGGAATTTTTCATAAATTCTATTCCTAAAAACAAAATCGAGAAACCGATTATGAATTCTCCTATTGATTTACGTTTGTTGTATTTGGAAAATAAAAACGGGATGGCAATAGCAACCAGGGGAATCGCTAACTCAGCCATTGAAAGTTTTAATCCCAATATAGAGATTACCCATGCAGTAACTGTGGTTCCGATATTGGCTCCCATGATAACAGCAATAGCTCCAGTCAAGGATAACAATCCCGCATTAACAAAGCTAACAACCATTACGATGGTTGCTGATGAGGATTGAATGGTAGTGGTAACGAAAGCTCCGGTTAAAATCCCATTAAAAGGCTTTGAAGTCATACGAGAAAGAATATTGCGCATTTTGTTTCCCGCTAACTTTTGAAGCGATTCGCTCATCAACTTCATACCATATAGAAATATTCCTAAGGAGCCGATGGTGATAAGAATACCGCTAAAAATAGAAAAAAAATTCATTGTGCTTTTACTTTAATTATTTTGATTTCAATATATTACATTCCTTGCTTAAGCTTATTGTATTACTACAAAATTGAAAAGATATTATTGCTTAGTAGTAACATTATTGTTAAGTTTTTGTTACGAAATTGTTTAAAGTGTTTTTATGTGTGACGACTTTTAAACGGGATTTGATTTAAATATTTGTTGTCTTATTGTTATTTCGGATGGATTCAAATCATATCATACTAATATAGGCTTAAAATAAGGGAGGATGATATGTTTTAGATGGAGAAACTTTCGGATTTGGCTCCTTTTTCGATTCTGTAATTATTTCCTCTTGAAAAACAGGTTTTAATTTCGAGGAAGCTTCTTGTTTGGTAATTTTTTTATTTGAAACAAATTGTTCTACAATTACATTACGAGTTTCATGTGCCTGATTATGTGGGTTGTTATCAGAGAAATTGCCGTCTTCTGCGTATTTGTATTTTGATAACAACGCATGCCAATATTGCATGTCAAAAATGTTTTTTTCAATATTAGAAGTTCGAACAGTGATATGGAAACAGCCTTGTCGGCCTTCATATTTTACGTAACAACGCCCCATTTTTCGCAATTCATATAGGACTTGAGCCAGTGTGTGTTTAAGGATTTGATCATTTACGTCAGTTCCCGATAATTTATCGAATCGACGATGCGAAATATCAAAAGTAGTTCCATAACAATGACACGAATTTTCCGATGCGTTCCGATTTCTTTTTCGTAATCGGGTTACGTCGTCTTGGGTACGTAATATGCTGGTTACAATTAATCGGTAGTTATTGTTTGGATGGTTTTGAGACAATAATTGTTGAAAGTGAATGGCGATATCATCAAGTAATAATCGAGCTATAGGAACTAAATAGGGCATCGAATGAGTTAATGAGTCAATTTCGTAGAGAGCACATGAATTCATTTTCATTAATTCAGAAGTTTCTATAAAATCTTTCCTTGATTGAAATTTAGTTATTCCGTTGGTTTGTGCTGCAACAATTTGGGTATCGTTGTTATCACAGAACAGTTTTTTGTAATTGATATTGGGCATAGAAAGTATAGTGTTGGGAGAAATAATTGTATAGGGAGTTTTTGCATATTGTTTCTCCGCATTATTTTCACGATGTTCTGCAATGTGATTTCTTCCCGGAAAAATTTCATTACCTTGTATATAAAAATAGGTTCCTGTCGAGATAATGACTACAAGGAATACGAACCATTTCCATTTGTTTTTCTTACGTCTGTGCCGTCTCATGGATAATTTTGTATAAGGTACAAAATTACTTATTTTTTATTGCCTATAAAAATAGATAGGCTATTTTAACTAGATTTAGATATCTAATACCTTTTTGTGTAGTTTCTCTATATTATGGATAAAAAAATAAGGTTTCACTTCATTATTTAAATTTGCTTACA
>CAYYUE010000240.1:0-2457 GCA_964474745.1 uncultured Bacteroidaceae bacterium
TTGCGGGATGGAGCAGTTGGTAGCTCGTTGGGCTCATAACCCAAAGGTCGTCTGTTCGAGTCAGGCTCCCGCTACAAAAAAAGAACCGATACAATCGGTTCTTTTTTTATTGTTCGATCAAAGCATAATTATCCAGATACACCTCGTGCTTTATCCGCTCGGTAAATTCCGGTAAACGCTTGGTCATCCGGTTTCCCATAATCCAAAGCGAACAAGCATCATGTACCCCATCGTATGAAGGTTGCACGTAATCTTTATCTAATATTTGATACCCGTTCCGTTGATAATACCGGATACGACGACTTGTCATTTCATCCGCTTCAGGCTCTACTTCCAACAATCGAACACCGTCTAGATGATTTGCCGCATAGTCTAAAACTTGTTGTCCTATTTTTTTATTTCTCATGGAAGCATAAACTGCCAGGTACTCTAAATAATAGAAATCTCCCATATCCCAATACACGAAGAAACCACATAATTCATCGTCACACTCGATAGCATTGAAATGCATTTCGGATTTGGTCTTTATCATCTTTTTCAATTGACCTATATTTCTCCTCTCTTCCACGGGGAATGCCTCTTCGTAAAGCATAATCAACCGATCCAAATAAACATGATCGGAATTCGTTATTCTAATTAAATTCATCATAGTATTTTATTTATGTCTATTGAATAAAAAAGCGGGAATCACTCTCTTCAATGATAATCCCTCGGGCCTAGTCGCTAGAATAATAATACAAACCGCCAAAAGCACGACGAGAATCCCTAAAAACTGAGCGATTCCAAATCGTTCTCCTAAAAACAAAACTCCCATACAAACCGCTGTCAACGGCTCCATGCAACCCAAAATAGCTGTCGTCGTGGAACCCACGTGTTGTATTGCCAATATTAACGTCAAATCGGATATCAAGGTTGGAATAATGGCCAATAAAACAACGTACACGCCCGTTGAATAATTTGGAATCATATCTAAACCTTCTCCCTTTATCAATAAGTTAATCAAAAAAATAACAGCAGAAGAAGCAAGAACAAAAAATGTCATTTTCAATCCTTCCATCTTTTGCACGCAAGATTTATTTATTCCCACGATATAAACGGCGTAAGTCAATACGGTGGACAATACCATGAGCAATCCTTTGTAACTGATAAACTCTCCGCCTTCCCCACTGCTCAGCAAATAGACACCAACGATAGCCATAGAGGCTGCCATAATAACAGGCAAAGAAGCCTTATCCTTAAAAAACAAGATCATGATACCCGTGACCAGAACAGGATACAAGAAATGAATCGTTGTGGCAACCCCACTGGGTATATAGAGATAAGATGCCGTTAAGAAAAGTGCTGTAGAAGCGTATAATGCCCCTAGAATAAAAAGAGTAACCAACTCTTTTCCGGAGATTCGAAAGTTTTCTCCCTTAAACAACAAAAAGATCCCCAGTACAACAGCGGAGATCGCAAACCGGTAAAAAAGTACGGAATCCAATCCCACTCCAGCCTGAATAATCGGTAGAGCAAATAAAGGAATCAACCCGAAAGTCGATGAAGAAATCATCGCCAAAATCACACCTCTCAATTGTTTCATCTCAATACAAGTTTATATTTATCGGTATTATTAATTTTCAAGGCACAAAGGTCTACAAAATAAAATGATTCCCATTTTACATATGTAAAAAAATTCCCCGTAAAAAATATTTTTATTGTATTCCAGCCCGAATACGACTTAAAGACACCTGAGAAATTCCCAAATAAGAAGCTATATGCCGTAAAGCAACCTTGTGTACTATTGTCGGCTCACGTTCAATTAATAAATGATATCTTCGAGATGCCGAAAGAAAATAGCGTTCCATAAACATCTGTTCCAACTTCAAAACCACCAGATCCGACATTCGCCTTCCCCAATTGGCTAACTCGATCTGTTGTTCGAAAAGGATATTTAATTGCTCGTTGGAAATTTTCATCAACTTGCAATCCTCCAACAACTCGATATTCTCGTACCCGGCTGCACCAAATAAATAAGCATTCATTGACAACAACGACATTCCTTCAGAAGCAAACCAAAGCGTCACGTCTCTCCCGTCTTTGAAAAAGAAGCCGCGAGCAAATCCCTTCACGATAAAGTAGGAGTACTTTTCAATCGCCCCGTCTCGAATCAACAGATGGCCTTTTGGCAAAGCAATACATTCCATCTGTTCTAAAAACAATTTTAAAACAGTATCGGAAAGCGGATAAGCTTCTCTTATTTTTTGGATAAACAGCTCCATAAATCAATCTTTATTGCAAAGATAGCAAAACCATGTTCAGAAAAGTGCGGAAAAGAATAAATTATTTCATAGAATATTTGGAAGTATAAAAATAAAAATCTATCTTTGCACTCGCAAAACAAAGAAATGTTTTAGCTCACGTTGCGGGATGGAGCAGTTGGTAGCTCGTTGGGCTCATAACCCAAAGGTCGTCTGT
>CAYYUE010000240.1:2557-3136 GCA_964474745.1 uncultured Bacteroidaceae bacterium
TCGAGTCAGGCCTCCGCAACTAAAGAAAGGATAAGTATCTATTAGACAGATACTTATCCGTTTTTATTTATAAGAAGTCGGACAGAGGTCGGACAAATATTTTTAGAGTAAAAATCATGTTTGCATTCTTCATACTTGAAAGAATGTAAAAAAATGTATTTTAAAACAAAGAAAGGCTCTTCAGTATATGAAATAGTTTCATATACACTCCCGAAACTTCACACGGGGAAAAATTGGTATGTTGATTTTCTATGTTTCGATCCCGCAGAAGGAAAAATGCGTAGAAAGAAGTATATGCTTGATTATATAATAAAGCAATCTGACCGAAAAAAATGGGCTGCAGAAATAATAACGAATTGTACGGTAAGGCTTCGATCCGGTTGGAATCCTTGGGCAGAAGTTTCAACGGCGAGGCAATTTGTCTTATTCGACAACATATGTGATCTATATCAGAAATACCTGCAAAAATTAACCGGAACATCTGTAATGAAACCTAAAACACGCACTGATTACCTTTCCAGAATGAAAATTCTTATAGAATATAATAAAAATCTTCCTATACCTATTATGTACGCATAT
>CAYYUE010000241.1:0-3131 GCA_964474745.1 uncultured Bacteroidaceae bacterium
GATTTTTTAAACTATTTTATCTTTTCCTGGCCAAGCACCTCTTTTTTGTCATCGCCTCGGCAATCGCATTACACTTACCAAGGCTTCAATTTGCTTAGGTTGGTTTTCATCAACTTCCCAATATACTTATTTCCAAAAGCAGACAACGTGTATCGGTTATTATCATATTTACATAAAAACAGGTATGGATTCCTTACATATACAAAATCTTTACGTTTACTAAAAGCATGTGATGTTGTTCGTATATACATTCTTTTAAATTATTGCAATTGCAAATATACATTATTTTTAAATAAAACCCATAAAATGATTTATTATTTCTTTTCACTACTGTTAATCTAGTGAATAATATTTCTATCAGCAATTAATAGAATAGCTTTCCTGTAGGTTAAATTATGTTCGTTGATTTACAAATTCAATATGTTAACATAACATACGATTTCATCTTTCTTTATAGAATCAAGATCGCTCTTTCTGTTTATGTGTTTTATCGAATAACATAAAACTAAGTACGTAAATTGATACTTTATTACTATTTAAAATCTACATCCTACGAAAAGGAACCGTTTCTGTAGCATAGTCCATTCCGTTTATTTTTCCGTTATAAGGATTCCAAAAGCCCGTAATATGAGTTTCATTCCATAAATATTCTATCGAGAAACTCTAAACCGATACCCCAAGTTGTTTCGATTGAAGGTAGTTGAAATAGCTTATTGCTAGCTCCTTGAACGCCTGCAAAAACGAAACTATAATATCCTCTATACTGTTCTATTCTTAAAAAATTCACAACAGTATCAATATAAAAGCCATTTTACAGCTTTAAAAAAGGTAAAGAAACCTTTGATGGTTTCAGACAATAAGGAGACGGCTCTCCTATACGGAGTGAATAAAAGTTTCTCTATTTCTCTATCCTCGTGTTGATAAGACTCTCTCTTATATGTGCAATTCTCTATTGTTTGCATAAATAAGGCTAACAATGGTTTTGAAAGTTTTATTGAATCTGTTTATTTGTCAAATTCAGCAATTATTGGCTAAAATATATATCCGATAGTAATCATATTTTTTCGTTGCCGAATATCCGTTTCATTTGTTCTGTGCAATAACGAAGAAGACAGTCCGTAATAAGAATTCCATTCCATAATCATGTTTTCCATGATTTCAAAGCCGATTCCCCAGCTCCACCCATAGTTGTTTCGGTTAAACGTATCGGAATAAGTAGTGTTACTGCTTCCTTGGTTCCCGGCAAAGGAATAACTATAATAGCCTCCAAGAGCAATATAAAACCTAGCCCCATTTGTGAAAGAAGCTGTCAAAAGATCGAATTGCAATTTGGCCGGAATTGTCACTGCATGCGACCTTAATGTTCCGCCATAATATTGGCCGTTAAACATTTCGTAAACAACATCTGTACGCAACCAGAACCGTTTATACAAATGCAGCGTAGTATTGAATCCTGCTTCCATACCAAAACTGGATTTTCCAGTAACAGGACCGGATGTAAATGCAAAACGACTCGTCCCTATTCCAAGCATGGCTCCCATTCTAAAAGGTTTTATTGCGGGATATTTCAAATCTTGTTTTATATCGGTTATAGAATTTTCGAGCGCAATGGAAGGTGATGGAGGTAAAAATATTGAACTATCTGTTATCGTTTTGGGGTTTTCCGACTCCATTTTGGCATAGAGCAGTTGTTTAATGCTATCTTCCAAGGGAACGGTATTGTATTGTTCCCAAAAAGAATCATCGTAAGAACTGTGGTTGAAAACATGTGAGTACAATTGGGATTTATGTCCTTGTATATCATTATTGGACAAAAAAGAGGTGTCTCCTTTTTGATAATCTACCAAATACCACAAATCGTATGTTTTAAAGTGTTGATGAGTGGTCGCATGTGTATATTTTAATTTATTATGGGATACGTTGGAACGATCTTCCTCATAAAACAAATATACCAATGTATATTTCCCTCTTCGTTTTTCGTATTTACTTCTATGAAAGGCTTTATGAAAAGTACTGCTTTCATACGGATTCATATAATAGTACCCTTTTCTTTTCTCTTTAATATTCTGATTTTCAATAATAAAAAACATATCAACAATAGCTAAATCTTTTTTATCAATAATCACGGTGTATTTTACTTGAATTGTGTTGGTGTCCGAATTACCACCTAACATCTCTATCTGATAAAATGAATCTCCATTGTCGTCTGTAAATTCTTTCAAAGGTAAATATCTATGTTTTTTTCGTATGCGTTTTGCCAAAAAATAACTAGCATTCTGTAACTCAATATGATCTATAAATGCACTATTGTCAGTATAACTCATTAAGGATTGCATCTGTTGTTGATTGGCAACAATGTTATATACGTAATTGGTATCGAAAACCATAAGTCGATGTTTACGAATAGCTTTATAGTTGGTTTCAATAGTGCGTTTGTAATCGTCTAAACTTACACTATGCTTTGAAGAAAAGAGTCCGTACCCCAATCGAAGCATATCTACAATGCTTTCATAAAAAAGATATATACTATCGTTCAAAATGCTGTAGTTCCGACAAAAAAAAGTATTGATGGTAGTATCGGTATGGTAGTTTTGAGGAATCCGCTTAATAGCTTCGTCGATAATTCTACCGGGCGAAGCAAAATCTTTTATCATTACTTCTTTTAATTCTATAGAATAAGGTATCAACTTTATGTTTGATTTTTTTTGGAGTTCGAGAACAGGTATTTCCAACTTTTTATAACCGATAGCCGCAAACAATACGGTATCCGGTTGAGTCGACTTCGGAATTTTTAAAACATATTCTCCATTTTGATCGCTTTGTGTTCCAAGAAAGGTATTTTTAAGTTGTATCGATACATAAGGAATTCCATCTTTCGTTTTATTGTCTGTAATTTTTCCGGTTAATTTAATGTATCCGCTACTCTGTCCAAACACAAGTACATGAAAAAGAAAGGCTACCAAAATTGTTATGTTTCTCATGATATAATATTGTTTTTTTTATAATTTATAAATTGCGATAAAAACAATTATCTAAAAGTAGAAAATTATGCAAAAGTATACATCAAAAAAAAGTAATTGTGCAATAACGAAAAATTATAAATAGAATTTTTGAGCATTTACAAAAAAATA
>CAYYUE010000242.1:0-3126 GCA_964474745.1 uncultured Bacteroidaceae bacterium
ATATTCAGTAAATTGATTTAACAACAAAATGACATTTTTTAAATGAAAAATGGTTGACAGTAATTAAATTTTATTACGTTTTGATTCTTTTGGGAATCAAACTCTGGGTGTTAGTTTTTTTGATGATTCAATTATCATTCAACAGTAACAGATTTCGCCAAATTTCTGGGTTGGTCTACATCTCGACCTTTTGCAACTGCAATATGATACGACATAAGTTGTAAAGGAATTACAGACAAAAGAGGAACAAAACACTCTTCTGTATTGGGAATTTCCAAACAGAAGTCGGATAGTTCTTTTACGATAGTATCCCCTTCGGTTACAATAGAAATAATTTTCCCCTTACGTGCTTTTATTTCTTGAATGTTACTAATAATTTTTTCGTATTTTCCATGTTTGGGAGCAATAACTACCACAGGCATTTCTTCATCGATAAGCGCAATAGGCCCGTGCTTCATCTCGGCCGAAGGATATCCTTCCGCATGGATATATGAAATTTCTTTCAGTTTTAAAGCTCCTTCTAAAGCAATAGGATAGTTGTATCCACGTCCTAAGTATATAAAATTACGAGCATATGTAAAAATTTGTGAGTATAATTTAATACGATAGTTCAATTTAAGAGCTTTCGTTATTTTTTCGGGAATGGTTTGAAGCTCATCAACCAACTTACAAAGGTATTCTTCGGAAATGGATTTCCTTTGTTTTGCTACGGCCATTGCAATAAGAGTTAATGTAGCAACTTGTGCGGTAAATGCTTTTGTAGAAGCAACTCCGATTTCTGGCCCTACATGTAAATAGGCTCCCGTATTGGTTGCTCGAGCTATGGAAGAGCCAACGACATTGCAAATGCCAAATAAAAAGGCACCTTTTTCCTTTGCTAGTTTAATGGCAGCTAATGTGTCGGCCGTTTCTCCCGATTGAGAGATGGCAATTACGACATCTTTATTAGAGATAACTGGATTTCGGTACCGGAACTCTGAAGAATATTCAACTTCGACTGGAATTCGAGTAAATTCTTCAAGAATATATTTCCCAATTAATCCTGCATGCCATGAAGTTCCACATGCACAAATGATGATACGCTCAGCATTAATAAACTTTTCTTTATTATCGATGATACCGGATAAGAGAACTTCTTTTTTTTCAGTATTCAAACGCCCTTTCATGCTATTGATTAAAGCTTCGGGCTGTTCAAATATTTCTTTCAACATGAAATGTGGAAAATTAGCTTTTTCCAATTGAGCTAAGCTCATTTCCAATGTTTTGATAATTGGAGTTTGTTCTACATTTGCTAAATTTGTAATAGTAAGATCTCCTCCTCGACTCATTACGGCAATTTCTTCTTCATCCAAATATACTACCTTATTTGTATACTCAATAATAGGAGTAGCATCTGAACCTATCAAAAATTCTCCATCTCCTATTCCTATAACAAGAGGGCTTCCTTTACGGGCTGCAATAAGCTGATTTGGATTCGTTTTTTCGATAACGACAATAGCATAGGCTCCGATTACATTCTTAAGGGCAAGCTGCACCGCTGTATATAAATCCGTGTTGTGCGATTCTTGCATGTACTCAATAAGTTGGATTAATACTTCCGTATCAGTTTCGCTGGAAAAAGTACGGCCTTTATGAAGAAGTTCTTCTTTTAAGGGCTTGTAATTTTCGATTATACCATTATGGATAAGAGCTAAATTTCCTGATTGAGAATAATGGGGATGAGCATTAATAGTATTAGGTTCGCCATGAGTCGCCCAGCGCGTATGAGCAATTCCAATACTTCCGGTGATATCTTTATCTTCTACGAAGCTTTCCAAATCAGTAACTTTTCCTTTACTTTTGTATACAGATAAATTGGAATTATTATTAATTAAAGCAATCCCTGCACTATCATATCCTCGATATTCTAACCGATGAAGTCCTTTTATTAAGATATGATAAGCTTCTTTGTTTCCTAAATAACCAACTATTCCACACATATTCAGTTCGTTTTGAAGATAAAAATATTTTAAAGTATAACAAGTATAAGTTGCAAAATTACATTTTTCTAGAACAAATAAAAGTATAAAAGCCACAACAATATATAAATTCTAGAAAGAATCATATAATTTTATATTCGAAATCCTACTGTTTTTCGAACTTCATTCATGGTTTTTTGTGCATTTTCATGAGCTTTTTCTTTCCCCATTTTCATGACTTTTTTCAAATAGTCTTCATTTCCGGAAAGCTCCGATATCTTTTCATGAAAAGGAGATATAAAAGCAATCATATCCTCAGCCAATTGTTTTTTCATGTCACCATAGCGAATTTGGCATGCATTATATTGATTTTCAAAATAAGATATTGTCTCAGGAGCGGATACGATTTTCATTAGAGAAAATAAATTTTCAATTTCTATTGGTTTGGCCTGATTCGGTATTGTTGGACCGGAATCTGTTTTTGCTTTCATTATTTTTTTGCGAATTGATACAGGATCTTCGTTTAAAAAGATAGCGTTTCCCTCTCCTTCAGATTTTCCCATCTTTCCACTTCCATCCAAACCAGGAACTTTTATCAATTCAGAACCGAAATTGAACGCTTGAGGTAAGGGAAATACTTCATTTTTATACATGTTATTAAAACGATTCGCAAAAGTTCGTGTCATTTCTAAATGTTGTTCTTGGTCTTTCCCCACAGGAACTTTTGTTGCTCGATGAATTAAAATATCGGCTGCCATTAAAGTTGGATATGTTAGTAATCCTGCATTAACGTTGTTAGGTTGCTGCCGGATTTTATCTTTAAAAGAAGCTACCCGCTGCAACTCTCCCAAATAAGCATTCATGTTTAGCAGTAGATATAATTCTGCAACTTCCGGGAGATCACTTTGTACATATATAGTAGATTTTTCAGGATCCAAACCAGCAGCGAGGTATTCAACTAGTATTTGGCGAACATTTCCGTATAAATATTCAGGAGTAGGATGGGTAGTTAAGGAGTGATAATCTGCAATAAAAAAATAACATTCGTATTCATCTTGCATGCGTATAAAATTCCGTAAAGCGCCAAAATAATTTCCTAGGTGCAAATTCCCTGTAGGCCTGATTCCACTAAGAACAATTTCTTTTTTCATGTAAAGTACGTATATTA
>CAYYUE010000243.1:0-3124 GCA_964474745.1 uncultured Bacteroidaceae bacterium
GAGTAGAGACGGATAAGGTTATACAACGAAAAGGGACAGTATTGTTAATCAGATAAAATAAAAAAAGAGAGTGTTTTTAACACTCTCTTTTTTTTATAAACTTAATTCAGAACCTGGTTTAAATTTTACGACTTTTTTAGCAGGTATTTGAATTTTTTCTTTTGTAGCAGGATTTAAACCTACTCTTGCTTTTCTTTCATTGATTCCAAATGTACCAAAACCGACAAGGCTAATTTTTTCACCTTTTTTTAACGATTCGGTAATTGCGTTAACAAAGCCATCTAAAGCTTTGCGAGCATCAGCTTTTGTTAAGCCAGCTTCTGCAGCCATTGCATTAATTAGTTCACTTTTATTCATGATAAGTTTCTTTTTATGTTTGACAAATATTTTTTAAGACGCTGCAAAGATAATGAAAATATTTAATACAAATCTAAAAAAAATATTTTTTTTGAGTCAAAGATATTTAAATCATGTAGGTTTTTATTTATTTTGCTAGTTTGTAGTTACTTATGTTATTTCCTCTCAAAAAGTCTCGTATATGATTTCTTTGTTTTCCACTTAATTGTAAATGATTTATAGCGATATATCCATCTGGAATGCCAATTTTAAAAAAACTTGTATTGTCTGTGTATATTTTATTACAAATTGTGTTTTCTGCATGTTCAAAAGAAACGTCATATACTTTGAAAGATAGGGTTTTACTATTGTCAGATGTTTTTAATTCCATGACAGCTGCAGGATAAGGAGAAAGTCCTCTAACAAAATTAACAATTTCAGATCCCTTTTGTGTCCAATCAATAAAACAATCCGATTTGAAAATTTTAGGAGCAGGATTTAATAGAATTCCACCATTTGCTTGTTTCTGGGGGATTAGTGTTTTGTTCGCCAATCCTTTTACTGTTTCGATAACAAGGTTATTTCCTATAGAAGCAAGCCTATTATGAAGTGTTTCTACAGTATCTGTAGGCATTATTTGTATTTTCTGTTGGAGCAAGATTTCCCCTTCATCAATTCTTTCATTCAATAGAAACGTAGTGACTCCAGTTTCTACTTCTCCATTTATTATGGCCCAATTTATGGGAGCAGCACCTCTGTATTGAGGTAATAGCGATGCATGTAAGTTGAATGTCCCTAGGTGTGGCATTTGCCACACAACCTGAGGTAACATCCGAAACGCTACAACAATAAAAATATCCGCATTAAGTTTTTCTAATTCAGATAAAAATACTTCGTTACGTAGTTTTTCCGGTTGTAATACATGTAAGTTATGTTCTAGGGCATATTTTTTTACTGGAGAATACATTATTTTTAACCCTCTTCCAGACGGTTTATCTGGAACTGTAACAACTCCAACGATATTGTATTTTTCTTCATGCAAAGCCCTCAAAGAACTGACCGCAAAATCCGGTGTTCCCATAAAAACGATTCGAGGATTCATTTGGCTAATGTTTTCTTTTGGTTGAAGTTCTGTCCAAATGGTCTCTAAGTTTTGCCATTTTAAGGGCTGTAATAGCCGCTTCAATTCCTTTGTTTCCATGTTTACCACCTGAACGTTCTATGGCTTGCTGTAAATCATTTGTTGTTAGTACTCCAAAGATGACGGGCATTTTTTCCTTTACAGCAAGTTGTGTTATTCCGGTTGCAATTGCATTACATATAAAATCGAAATGGCGAGTTTCCCCTTGTATGACACAACCTAAACATATAATAGCATTATATGTGCCGGATTCTAATAATAGTTTTGCTCCGGTTGGCAATTCAAAACTTCCAGGTACATGTATTGTATTAATATATTCTTGAGGAACATCATGTTTTATTAATGTAGAGTAAGCTCCATCTAGTAAAGCATTTGTAATTTGAGGATTCCATTCGGATACAACAATACCGATGGATAAATTTTCTCCTGAAGGTATGGTTTCAGGGTTATAATCGGATAGGTTTATTTTTTTTGTCATGGATATAATATATAGTTTAACTTGTTAATGTACTCGCACTCGAGCTCCGGGTATAATATTTTCGTAAGGTTCATTAAGACGTTTCAACCTGCGTATTGAAACTTGGTATTTTTCGGATAACTTCGCCCATGTATCACCTTTTTTCGCAACATGGAAACGTGGTTCTCTATATTCTATTTTTTTTACGTTATTTTTATATTCTTCTTCTTGAATAATACTTTTGTCAGCTTTATATGAAGCATATTC
Source organism: uncultured Bacteroidaceae bacterium (assembly GCA_964474745.1). Classification (GTDB taxonomy): domain Bacteria; phylum Bacteroidota; class Bacteroidia; order Bacteroidales; family P3; genus HGM05376. Next base: position 2,202 of record CAYYUE010000243.1, read on the forward strand.
ACGTTTATTTTTGGGTTTTGTAATACCAAAATAAGTTTTATCGAGATATAATTTGCGAGTTCGTAAGGCGTAGTTATTAAAATCTAAAATCCATTCGGGATCGAATGCTTCGTATTGAAAACGAACTTCAAAATGTAGATGAGGCCCTGTAGAACGTCCTGTACTGCCTCCGAGCCCTAACACGGTTCCTGCTTTTACAACTTGCCGAGGTTTTACTTTTATCTGAGAAAGATGTCCATATACAGTTTCTAATCCATTATAATGTCGAACTACAATTAAATTGCCATAAGCTCCCATAGAACGAGCAATGCGTACGATTCCATCAAAACAACATTGGACAGGATCTCCTGTTTTTAAACAGATATCAATACCTCGATGTGGACGATTCCAACGCTCACGCCACCCATAAGATGATGTGATACTATTTTTTACGGGAAAACAAAATTCAGTTTCTTTTTTAATTAATGTTATGCTGATTTCGTCAGGAAGAGAGTCAAGAGATATATTTTGAACTCGAACTCGTGAGTCTGAAAAGTTATGCCCATACCATACCGGAGAGGGAAATGAGAGAGTTTGTTCTTCTAAAAAGATTTTATCAATAATTTCAGTTTCATTCATTATCATAGAATCAACTTCATTCATTGATATTTTATACTTTTGTGAAACCAGAGAATCAAGATAGGTTTGTTTTTTCTTTTGTTTTGATTGAGCTTCAGTTTCTGAAAATGGTATAATAAATAACATACATAACAGAACGTAACTGAAATAAGGTATTAGCTTTGTACGATATTTGTTAATGTTTTTCATATGATAGTTATAATAAAAAAATACTTATTCCCATAATGAAAAATCCAAGAACTGTGCTTACTGAAAGTTCTTTAGGAGTAGAAGTTTTAGTTTCTAAAAAAGAATAGTTAATTATT
>CAYYUE010000244.1:0-3123 GCA_964474745.1 uncultured Bacteroidaceae bacterium
AACAAATTTCTCTTATTCGCCTTAATTGCTGGTTAGAACTTCTCAATTATTTTTTCTATGTCGAAAAAAAATAGTTACTTTTGCTGAACAATCATTCAGTAATTAATAAATCTATGATCCACGACAATAATGGGAAAGACATTCTTTTGAAGAAAAGCTTTGAACTTTTGCTTCAATATGGATATGATGGTGTATCGGTAACTGATATACAGAAAGCTACTGGTCTGTCTAGAGGTTTGATTTATCATTATTATAAAAGTAAAGAAGATTTATTTATTGAAATCACAGAACGTTTCTTTGTCGATATATTTCGTATCAATGCTAAAAAGATCAATGATTTTACAATCCCTGATATGATCAAATATGTAGAACAGAAAAATCTTGAAGTCTGTCGTACAAGTACTATGGAAAATGGGGAGGAAATGAGTATACTAAATTATGATTTCCTTTTTTATCAGATAATTCGTAGAAATCCTGAATTTGCAAAAAAATACAAAAAAATTCGAGCGGACGAATTAAAAGCGTGGGAAATTATAGTAACAAATAGCCTTCATGCAGGAATTATAAAAGAAGGATTAAATGCACAAGTAATCGCTCGTATTTTTATATGTATTATTGATGGAGCCTGGTTTAATGAGAGCATTCATCAAAAACCTTTAGATATAGTCAAAAAAATAACATCAATACTTAATCAATATTACGAGCAAATTAAAAAATAAACAAATCATAAAGAGGGTATGGTTCGTATCTTTAAAATAGACTAAAAATATCCTGATACTCTATTTCTTAACAACTTATTACTGAATGTTATTCAGCAATTAAAATTTTCATATTTATGAATAATCCACTAATAACATATGCAACTAAAGAAGAAAAAGAATTAGCTACTAAAAATATTGGCTTTTTGTTTCGTAAATATGCAATACCGGGTGTAATCGGTTTGATGTTTGTAGGAATACAAACGATGATAGATGGTGTTGTATTAGGTAATTATGTTGGGGCTAATGCTCTGGCAGGCGTCAACCTGATAATGCCCGCCTATACTTTGATGACAGCCTTTGCTGTTATTATCGGCATCGGATGCCAAACCATTGTAAGTATAAGCATCGGTGAAGGAAATCGTGAAAAAGCGAACAATGCGCTTACGACGGCATTTGTTGCCTTAGCAATTATATCGTTATTGGTCAGTATCATTTTTCTGACATGTACTGACATGATAGTCCATTTTTTAGGAGCCAATGATATATTGCTTCCTCATGCAATAAATTACCTCCAAGCTATCAGCCCATTCTTTCCATTACTTACCTTGATGTTTCTAGGCGACTATATGCTGAAAGCTACTGGTCGTCCATATTATGCTATGATTGTTTTAGGAGGTACGGTAGTTATGAATGCATTGTTAGATTTACTATTTGTCGTTCACTTTGGATGGAACACTACTGGAGCAGGGTTGGCATCAGGGTTGTCTTTCACTTGTGGAGCCTTGGTTATCCTTCCCATATTATTAAATCGGAAAAGTACTGCTTGTGTCCGTAAAGGGAAATTCCAACTACACTTGTTCCGCAATATATTGTATAATGGTTCTTCGGAAGGTGTATCTGAATTGTCGGCAGGAATTACCATTTTCATGTTTAATTGGGCAATGGTTCACTATTTAGGAGAAAATGGTGTTGCAGCCTTTACTTCTATCAACTATTTATTATACATCGGAGTAACTATTTTTGTAGGAATGTCCGATGGCATTATACCCATAATATCCTATAATTTTGGAGCTTCTCGATGGGATAGAGTAAAAAAAATATTACGATTAGCTATGCTAACGAATGGTTGCATCGGTATCTTATTATTTGGAATCGTATTTGTTAGTGGTGAACACATCGTATCTTTCTTCTTTCAGGGAAATGACATCAAAGCCATAAAGATTGCTATAATCGGATCTCGTATTTGTGCCTTTGCGTTTTTAATGAATGGGCTTAATATTCTCTTCTCAAGTTTTTTACAGCTTTAGGCGACGCTCGAACTTCTATCATTATATCACTCATGAGGGGATTAATACTTATTTCTTTAGGGATCGCTTTTTATCCTATAATTTTTGGAATCAACGGCATATGGTTTACTATTCCCATTGCAGAATTTATTACCTTCATTTGTGGAATGTTTTTAATCCGAAAACGCCTCCATAGCAGATGACGTATTTAAAGGCAAAATCGTAATATTTTGTTTATTATTTATGCTCTGTATAAATAAATTGTCCATCAGCATTGTTTCTATTTTATCTCTCATATCAAATATTAAATAATTTATTTCTATAACCACGACGAGAAAACACAAACTAATTAAAAATCTAAAATAGAAGGAGTTTCTATCAACATCCATAGTAACAAATCGTTTTTGAAGTACATAGAACATCAAATGTCCTCAAATTTAAATATTTGTCACATTCTCTTTATAGTGCTTTTCTCTAAAAAAGATTCATAAAAAAATACTTTTCCAATCCTATTTCTAGTTTTAAATGTTATTACAAAAAACAAAGTGGGTCTATCTTTTATGCATTATAATTCATAAAAGCTATACAAATGAATAGGATGTAATTGAAAAACCAATAAATTTTTACGACCATGAAAAAAATATTTTTATTAGCAGCTAGTTTCATCTTCTCTATTGGTGCTATATATGCGGGAGAAGAAAAAAACATTACAATGAATGAGCTCCCGGTTAAAGCACAAGAATTCATTCAAACTCATTGGAATAATGTAGGAGTCACTCACATCAAAATGGAAAAAGAGTTCAGTAAAACCGAATACGAAGTAATCCTTGCTAACAAAACAAAAATTGAATTCAATAAAAATGGAGATTGGAAGGATATCGAAAATAAAGAAACAACTATCCCTATGAATGTACTGATGCAACCTACCATAACCTATATTCAAAACAATTATCCAGGATTAGGTATTCGCGAAATTAGTAAAGAACATAATCATTACGAAGTAAAGCTTGAAAACGATTTAGAACTCAAATTCGATTTAAAAGGTAATTTTATTAAAATAGATCGATAATATACGTTCGTGTTAATCGTATGTTTCAAATAAATACTAAAGATTAATTTATAATATGTAAAAAGAT
>CAYYUE010000245.1:0-3070 GCA_964474745.1 uncultured Bacteroidaceae bacterium
GCAAATTAGATGCTAATGCTGTGTTTGAAGTAGTTAGAAGTTATGTTATTGTTAACCGTTTTAAAGAGAAAAAAAGATTAAAAATCAAATAATAAAAACTAATTTATAATATACAACAGATGAAAGTATATCAAACATCCGAAATCCGAAATATAGCACTGGTAGGAGGTGCAAAATCGGGAAAGACTACGTTGGCTGAAGCCATGTTATTCAATGGTGGTGTTATTACCCGCAGGGGTACAATTGATGATAAAAACACCGTTTCAGACTATCGTGAAATAGAAATTGATCGTAAAAATTCTGTTTCAACAACTTTAATGTACTCCGAATTTGATGGTAAAAAAATCAATATTTTGGATGTTCCGGGATTTGCAGATTTTCAAGGAGAGTTAGTTTCCGCTTTCAGTGTGGTAGAAGCCGCCGTTGTAGTTGTAAATGCTCAAACAGGCATTGAAGTAGGTACTGAATTAGCTTATCGTTATTCAAATAAATTGGGGACTCCTCTAATTTTTGATGTCAATCAATTAGATACAGAAAAAGCTAATTTCGATGATTGTATTGCTCAATTGAAGGACTACTTTGGAAACAAATGTGCGATAGTTCAATATCCGATAAATCAAGGAGTAGGATTTAATACTATTATTGATATTGTATTAAATAAACAGTTAACTTTTAAAGGCGGGAAAGTAGAAATAGCTGATATTCCTTCTGATCAAAGTGAAAAAGCGAATGAATTGCGTATGGCGTTGGTTGAAGAAGCCGCCGCTGCTGATGATGCATTAATGGAAAAATATTTTGAGGATGGAGATCTTTCTGCAGAAGATTTATCTAAAGCATTACGCTTGGCCATTGATAAAAGAGATATTTATCCCATTTTGTGTACTAATGCGAAGGACGATATGGGAGTAGCTCGTTTATTACAATTTATTGTAGACAATGTTTCTGCTCCAAATCAAGTATCAAGATTTCCAAAAACCAAAGCAGGAAGAGAAATTAAATTTGCTACCACGGCTCCTACATTGGCATTTGTTTTCAAAACAGCGAACGAACAACATTTAGGTGAAGTTTCGTATATGAAATTGATGGAAGGAGAGATTACTGAAAGTCAAGACTTGATCAATACGGTAACACAAGGAAAAGAACGTTTGTCTCAAATATTGATTTGTGCAGGTAAAAATCGTCAAAAAGTTGAGAAAGCTGTTGCCGGAGATATTTTCTGTACAATAAAGTTGAAAGATGTAAAAACAAATCAAACATTAGGAACATTGAAAAATGTTGACGATGTTGTAACACCAATTGAATTTCCGAAACCTATATATACAGTAGCAGTAAAAGCTGCAAATTCTAGTGATGATGAGAAAGTTGGAGCAATATTAAATGACATGGTAAATACCGATCGTTCGTTAATATTGGAAAATTCAAGGGAATTACGTCAAATCATATTAGGATGTCAAGGAGAATTACACTTAAATACACTTAAATGGTATTTTGATAATCTACATAAGGTAGAAGTGAATTTTTTGGCGCCCAAAATTCCATATCGTGAAACTATTACCAAATCAGCAGAATCCATGTATCGTCATAAAAAACAATCAGGTGGTTCCGGTCAATTTGGCGAAGTTTGGATGCTGATAGAGCCTTATTATGAAGGAATGCCAAATCAAACAAAATATCCTATTCGAGGTAATGAAACACATGAATTACCTTGGGGTGGAAAATTAATTTTCAACAGCTGTATTGTAGGAGGAACTATTGACGCACGTTTTATGCCGGCTATTTTGAAAGGGATTATGGATAAAATGGAACAAGGCCCTTTGACAGGTTCTTATGCACGTGATATTGTAGTTAATATTTTTGATGGAAAAATGCACCCTGTGGATTCCAATGAAATGGCATTTAAGTTAGCTGGACGTAATGCATTCAAAGAAGGATTTAAAAATGCAGGTCCTAAAATTTTGGAACCCATTTATGATGTTGTAGTTACCGTTCCTGCAGAATCAATGGGTGGTGTAATGACTGATTTACAAGGTAGAAGAGCCATTGTAATGGGTATGGATAGTGAAGGTAAATACCAGATTATTCGTGCAAAAGCCCCCTTAGCGGAAATGAATCGTTACTCTACTGCACTAAGTTCATTAACAAGCGGTCGCGGAACTTATTCAATGACGTATGCAGAATACCAACAAGTACCTACCGATGTTCAACAAGCATTGCTTAAAGCATACGAAGAACAAGAAGGAAGTGAAGAATAGGTCTTCTTTTTATGATATAAATAGGGAAACAGCTTTTGCTGTTTCCCTATTTTATTTTGAAATATTGTCACAGTAAAAAGGATATGATGTTAGAAAAAACAAAAGTTGTTGTGTATATCTTTTATGTGTGAAAGCATTATTATGAACCCTTGTTAATAAAAACAATTTTATATTTTATATGAAAATAGAAAAAGCTTCGTTATACCGCAAACGGAAGAAATCATTTGAATTGTTTTTATTGATAGCATGAAATAGATTCTGAATGAGTCGATGTGGAAAAGAGTAAATGAGTTATTAAGATTGTAAACGGTGAAGTTACGTATTATTTGTTTTTTTATTGCTGTATTTTGCTCGTTTTTAGCAAGTTCTCAAAATGAACCTGCTGAACAGATGGCTACGTATTATTTTCAAAACAAAGAATACGAAAAAGCGATAGAGCTATATGAAACATTGTTTGAAAAATCCCAAAATAAATTTTATTACCAACAACTACTAACGCTATACTTGGAGCTTGGGAGGTTTCGGGATGCTGAAAAGCTAGTTGAACGTCAAATGAAATTAGAACGTAACAACCTTACATTATATGTAGATTTAGGCTTTGTTTATTTGAAGAGCGAGAAAAATGCAAAGGCGGAAAAAGAATTTCAGAAAGCCATAGAGAAAATTGTTCCGGATGCACATTTAATTACGAACTTAGCAAGAGCTTTTGAAAATATAAAACAGTTTAATTATGCTATAGCTACTTATCAAGAGGCTCGAAATAAGATGAGCAGTAATAAATTTTTTGTGTTTGAGATGGCTACCTTGTACGAAGAAAT
>CAYYUE010000246.1:0-3070 GCA_964474745.1 uncultured Bacteroidaceae bacterium
CACAGTTGTCCATACCCCCCCCGCCCCATCAAAAAACATTATAAATATATTACAAGGTATGCCAATTGGTTTTATTATGCTATTCAGCATTTTATATGTAACTATTTCTTATTTGATAATTTATACATACCTTTGCAAAACAATTCTAATCAGTTCTTGTAATAGTATTTTTAGAATCATTCATTTATATGCTTATGATAAAAAAAACAACGACATTCGTTTTGGTCTGTTTATTTGTTTCAATATCCATACGGGCGCAAAGTACAATGCAATATAGAGGTTTTTCGGGAGGAATGGCATTACATAGCGGTTATGTGCAAAGCAAACCATTTCATATTAAAACAATAGAGGGTGTTGATTTATCACAACAAATAAGAGGGGCCACATTAGGAATCGGAGGTTCTATGCGATTCCACTTTGGCAATCATTTGCGTGTAGGCATGGAAGGATACGGATCTACTGTTGAATATGGTGAATACAAAAGTTTTTCAACTATTGGTTGGGGAGGTGTTCTTTTGGATTATGCTTTTCCTATAAAACGATATACCCCTTATATAGGCATAACTTTTGGTGGAGGGTCTGTTGAAAATTTGATTATTCCGGATGCTAACGATTCTGATTTTTTAGCTGAAAAATGTACTTTACTTCGTCGATATGGATTTATCGCCGTTACACCTTTTATTGGCTGTGAATTTACAATAACCGATCACATGCGAATAAATTTAAAATTGGATTACATATTTAATGTATCGAACAAGCAGCTCGATTTTCCATATGGCATTCGATTCTATATCGGATTTGCATTTTTTCGACTGAAAACGTAGTCGCCTTCAAAAAGATATGTTCAATTGATTTATTTAATAATAAACCAAACAAAAATAAAGTATTATGTTACATCAAATTAATTTTGTCGAAATCGTCAGTGCTTTTGTAATTATGTTTGCCATTATCGATATTATGGGTTCTATCCCTATTTTTCTTAATATCAAAAAGCAACAAAAAAATATCAATGCTCTACAAGCGGCTCTCGTTTCTTTAGTGTTGTTTGTAGCATTTTTCTTTGCCGGAGATGCATTATTGAAATTGTTTGGTGTCGATATTGCCTCTTTTGCAGTAGCCGGAGCTTTTGTCATTTTTATCTTAGCAATAGAAATGATTTTAAGTATCGAAATTATGAAAAACGAAAGCTCAGGTTCCGGAGCCAGCATTGTTCCTATTGCTTTTCCATTAATAGCAGGTCCAGGAGCCTTAACAGCGTTACTTTCTTTACGCGCCGAATATGCATTAATCAACATCATGATTGCACTTGTTCTCAATATGCTTATCGTTTTCGGAGTGTTAATTTCCATTGAAAAAATTGAAAAAATCCTTGGTCGTAATCTTATTTTTATTTTCCGAAAATTTTTCGGCGTAATTCTTTTAGCTATTGCAGTAAAACTTTTTGCTTCTAATTTAGCAATTGTTATCAACAATTTGTCACAATAAAAACATTTTTACGATTAGAATCTGCGCCAAAAGAAACTCAATGAACTTCCAGAGTCAATTGAAAATCGTTTCTTTTATCTTAAAATATTTTTGCATATTTTTCAATAATCCAACCACATTTTAAAAGCCATGGCTTTTTCACGACTGATGGAAACAATTTCTTTAAAAGAGGGTTTCAACAAAACCGTTAATTTGCCGTCATAATCATTTCTGATTTGTTTTATAGCGTCTACACACAAAAATATACTACGATTTGCTCTATAAAAACGTTCGGGATCCAGCTGCTCCTGGAGTTTATTAAGCGAAAAATCTATAGCATATTCCTCCCCCGCTCCTGTTACTGCATAAGTGATTTTATTTTCCGAGTAAAAATAAGCAATTTCATTCACCGGCAAGGTTTGAAATTTGTTGCCATACGATATTAAAAAACGAGTACGAAATCGTTTGTCTTTTTGTTGTAAACTCTCCAAAACTGTTTCCAGATAATTATCGAAATCATGAAAATCATACAATTTGATGGATTCATATTTTTGAATAGCTTGTAAAAGACGCTCATCATCAATAGGTTTTAATAAATAATCAATACTATTTACAGTGAATGCACGAATAGCATATTCATCATAAGCCGTAGTGAAAATAATAAGGGATTGCGGACGTATTTTTGATAAAAACTCGAATGAATTACCGTCTGCAAGTTGTATATCCAGAAAAATAAGATCTGGATGAGGGTTTTCTGTAAACCATTTTATGGATTCGACAACAGAGCCATGTAATAATGTAATTTCCCAATTGGGACGTATCAGTCCGATTCGGTTACATAACAACCGAGCAGAGGGTAATTCATCTTCTATGATAAGTACTTTTGTTCTATTCATATAATAAAGGCACTTTTACGGTAAACATTTTATTCGATGTATCTACTATAATGGGCTTGCTCAAAAGCATCTCACAGCGTTTGGAAAGATTTTTCAATCCTGTTCCCGACGAATCCGTTCCAATTTTCAGATTCATTCGATTACTAATAATTAAATAACTTTCATTTTCTGTCATGATCTGAATTTTCATTGGATGTTGTGGAGTAATTATATTATGTTTCAAAACATTCTCTATTAATAATTGTAATGTCAAAGGAGGTAGTTGGGCTTCTAAATCGTTTTTATTTATTTGATTATCTATAATAATACAATTATTCAATCTAACCTGATGCAGATAAATATATGATTGTATAAACTGCATTTCTTCATCAAGAGTTACCCAAAGGCAATGCTGCTGTTTCAATACATATCGATATATATTTGACAGACTCTGAGTAAATACTATTGCATTTTTAGGATTATATTCGATTTCAGAAATTAATACATTCAGTGAATTGAATAAAAAATGTGGATTCAATTGATTTTGTAAAGCAATATACTGCGCTTTATCGTTCTCTTCTTGGAGCTTAGCGGTTTTTTGTTGTAATATTAGCGACTGATTCATTGATTGGTTAATAAGCAATAAACATAAAATTATTAACTCAATAAACCATGCCAGAAACAAAATCTTTAGTCTTAGTTCCTCTTGCTTGGCTACAATTTCATCTTGT
>CAYYUE010000247.1:0-3046 GCA_964474745.1 uncultured Bacteroidaceae bacterium
ATATTTATAAAGAGTTGACCGTTACATATATCATCGATTTAGTTATAAAAGTACTTCTTTTGATTTTTACGGATTGAGAATTTGATGTTTATAAATTATCCAATATGGGTTTATTGTTTAGTTTTATAGCCGCTTAGATCCAATAGAAAAACATACATACATGATTCATAACACTCTAATTTGCTGATAAAAGGTTTTTTCTGAAAAACGATATTATATCAAAAAAAAAATGTAACTTTGCGATATCATTTACATGAAGAGTATTAATCCTATAAATCTAAATAACATGGCAATAAAAGGAGAAATTGTTATTGATAAGGAACGCTGTAAAGGTTGTGGCGTATGTGTAGTTGCATGTCCTAATTCAGTAATCGAGTTATCAAAAAATGTAAACGGTAAAGGCTATAATTATGCTGATGCCGTAAAAGACGCGTGTATCGGTTGTGCAAATTGCGCTATCGTGTGTCCTGATGGTGTAATATCCGTCTATAAAGTAAAGTTATAAATAGTAAAGGTATATAAAAATGGCAAAGGAACTAAAATTAATGAAGGGCAATGAAGCTATTGCCCACGCAATGATTGCCAGTGGAACCGATGGTTATTTTGGCTATCCTATTACACCGCAGTCAGAAGTAATGGAAACTCTTATGATTGAAAAACCATGGGAAACGACAGGTATGGTTGTTCTTCAAGCAGAAAGTGAAGTTGCTTCTATTAATATGGTGTATGGTGGTGCTGCAATTGGAAAAAAAGTTGCGACCTCTTCCTCATCTCCTGGAATTAGTTTAATGCAAGAAGGTTTAACATATTTGGCGGGTGCTGAAATTCCTTGTTTAATTGTTAATATTATGCGTGGTGGTCCTGGTTTGGGAACTATCCAACCATCTCAATCTGATTATTTTCAAACTGTAAAAGGAGGTGGACATGGTGATTATCAATTATTCGCTTTGGCGCCAGCTTCTGTTCAGGAAATGTATGATTTTGTATTTTTGGCATGGGAAATTGCTTTCAAATATCGTAATCCTGTTATGATTTTATCTGATGGTGCTATTGGACAATGTATGGAAAAATTATATACACGTGATTATGTTCCTCGTTGGACAAATGAAGAATTGAAAACAAATGCTCCATGGGGTACTTGGGGTAAACCCGAATCACGTAATCATAACATCATTACTTCGTTAGAATTAGATTCTGCAAAACAAGAGGTTTTTAATCACAAGCTGCAAGCAAAATATCGCCAGATGGAAGAAACGGAATGTCGATATGAAGAGATTATGTGTGATGATGCCGAATATTTATTTGTAGCGTATGGATCGTCTTCTCGTATTTCGATGAAAGCAGTTCAATTGGCTCGTGAAAAAGGCATTAAAGCTGGATTATTCCGTCCTATAACTCTTTATCCGTTCCCTAAAAAAGAGTTAGCTGAAAGAGCAAAACAGATGAAAGGAATATTGACCGTAGAAATGAGTGCTGGTCAAATGGTAGAAGATGTACGTTTAGCTACCGAATGCAGTATACATGTAGAACATTTTGGTCGCTTTGGTGGTATTATTCCTACTCCTACGGAGGTGTTGGAAGCATTAGAAAACAAAATTATTAAAGGATAATCATTATGGTAAATACAGATATAGTAAAACCTGAAAATTTGGTTTATTCAAGAACCAAGGTTTTAACTGATGCTACAATGCACTATTGCCCAGGTTGTGGCCATGGTACTACTCACCGTATTGTAGCCGAAGTTATAGAAGAATTAGGAATTCAAGATAAAACGGTAGGAATTGCTCCAGTAGGATGCTCCGTGTTGGCATACAATTATTTTGACGTTGATTTTCAAGAAGCTGCGCATGGACGTGCCCCGGCTTTGGCAACAGCTGTAAAACGATTAATGCCGGAACATTATGTTTTTACATATCAAGGTGATGGCGATTTGGCTGCTATTGGTACGGCAGAAACGATACATGCGTGTAATCGAGGAGAACACATTACCATGATTTTCGTTAATAACGGTATTTATGGTATGACTGGAGGTCAAATGGCTCCTACTACTTTGCTTGGAATGAAAACAGCTACATCTCCTTATGGACGTACTGTAGAATTATGTGGTTATCCATTGCAGATTACCGAACTGTTGGCTCAATTGCCAGGAACCCATTATGTGACTCGTCAATCGGTTCATACTCCTGCTGCGGTTCGTAAGACTAAAAAAGCCATTAAACAAGCTTTTGAAAACCAAAAATTGAAAAAAGGCGTTTCTTTCGTTGAAATTGTTTCTAATTGTAATTCAGGATGGAAAATGACTCCTGTACAAGCAAATAAATGGATGGAAGAAAATATGTTCCCCAAATATCCTATTGGAGATATTAAAGTGAATGGCGAATTAGTAAAATAATTAATGAGTGAAGAGCAAGACTTGTGAAGTAATGTAAGTCACATTTCTTGTGTCACATAAAAAGTTGAAGAATTATGACAGAAGAAATCATTATAGCTGGTTTTGGAGGACAAGGAGTTCTTTCAATGGGAAAAATCCTTGCCTATTCAGGTGTTATGCAAGATAAAGAAGTAAGTTGGATGCCTTCTTATGGTCCTGAAATGCGTGGGGGTACTGCGAATGTATCGGTTATCATCAGCGATGAACGTATCAGCTCTCCCATTATCAATCAATTTGACACGGCTATTATTTTGAACCAACAGTCGTTGGATAAATTTGAAAATAGTGTAAAAAAAGGAGGGGTTTTATTATATGATCCTAATGGAATTACCCATCCTCCAACACGTAAAGACATTAATATTTACAAGGTTTCCGCTGCAGAGAAGGCAGCAGAATTGGGTATGGCAAAAGTCTTTAATATGATTATATTAGGAGCTTTCTTGCAAGTAAAACCGGTTGTAACGGAGGAATTTATAGAAAAAGGATTACAAAAATCTCTTCCTGAACGTCATCATAAATTGATCCCAGAAAACTTGAAAGCAGTTCAAGCTGGAAAACAACTTGTAGAAACAGTACAAACAGTGTAATTTATATCTCTACGATAAAAAAGGCGAT
>CAYYUE010000248.1:0-3041 GCA_964474745.1 uncultured Bacteroidaceae bacterium
CGACATAGAATGTGTAGTAACCCTCGGGAGCTGTAATAGGTTTTGTCATGGTTTTTCCATTGTTGGAGGTTGCAGAAATATAATATTCAATTCGAATATTAGTTGTATTGATTTGCGACAAGGGCAGCGTAGCAGTGTAGTTATCTCCATTTGCAGAAAGAGGTACTTGGCTCCATTCTGTAGTACCTTGAGGTCTCCAATAACATGTAGCCGAAGCTATACCGCTTCTATTGGTAATCGTAGCAGTAATGGGAATTTGCAAATTGTAACTGTTTGCATCTCCTGTGATTGCATGATGTAAAATTCGAATAGGGTTCTCTGCAGGAATTTGTTTGGTTATACAATGAATAGCACCTCCAAAACCATCGAATGAACGAACATCAATAGGATAAAAACGATATCCAGGGTATGCTTTTTTCATTACTTCCAATGCATCTCTATCCCACGATGCAGCAGGAACGCCATTAGTAACTTTCGAAAATACAGGTTGAATGATCAGTTTATTTACAAATGTGTGATTAGAATAGGTCCTTGTATAGTTATTATTATAATCTATTTGAGTGGTAAAATTGGAGCCGTTATCTTTCTTGGGAAAAGGAATGTATGTCTTTTTGTAATTATCATTATGAATACTTTTGTAAGAACATAATGAATCAATATTTTTATTGGCTGTTTTGTAATCTACCCAGCTGCTGCACGATTCGGGAAATTGTGAAAAAACAAAACTGTTTTCATCCCACATATCTACATATAAATCAATATGACCTGTACCTCCATCATATTTCAATGTAGGCAATATTTTCACATCGCGTAAATTCATTAAATACGCTAGAGAATCCTTTACTTGTTGTTTCGTTAATGCCGTTTTTTGAGTATACTCTATCGATTCTATGTTTTCACCATCCCAAGTCAATTGACCGTAAGAGTCCGCATTCGCACTATAAATAGCGTCTGATGTAGCCAATAAGCCGGCACCATCTACTAAACAGTTTCCCCCTTCCCATTCAATTGTAGACATATAATTAGGAATTCCCATTTGTTCTGAAATATAAAACGGCAATTTATCATCCAATGCTCGTCCCGGATAATATTCCACATCCAACATCCCTACACTATCTTGATCTCCATAATAAAAACAGATAGGTCCACAATCGCGATACCAAAATGAATTGCCATAAGAAATAATAAAACGATAATTGGTTAAGGGCATACCTTTTCGTGCCATAAAATTCTTAATTATAGTTGTATCTTCAACAGACCATAAATTAATCCAAACTTGTGTTTCTTCCTGAATGGCATTGATCATATGCATAAATACAGGGGACAGATCGGAAACTGTATCGGGAACAGCTATGAAAGGGCCATATCCTTGAGACACCCAGCCTCCTGGTCCGTAGGAAGAATACTCAGCAATACCTTCTACGATAGGACTGGCATACCACGTAGGATTTCCTTCTGCAAAACAATTATAAGGCCATGTTACAGTAACTGCCTGCAATTCTTCCCACTCGCCCGGATACCACATATCAGCCGGCATAGCAGGCGATTTGGTAGGTAAGTTTCCCGATTTTTGTCCTTTTAAAGGAATATTCGTATTCATTTTCACTTGACGTGAATGAAATCGCTGATAATAGCCTCTTTGTTCTTCCTTTGTCATCGAACTCATGCGTTGTGCAGCTTGCTCTCGAGACTTCGATATAGGAGTTTGTGCATATAATGCCGTTACAAAAAACAAGCTTATCATGCACCATATAATACTTTTTTTCATGATGATTATTTTTTTAATTTAATTAATTAGTATTTGTTTCTCTGAAAAATTGTAATGAACGCAAAACAAAATGCCTCAAAATCTATTGTGTTGAGGCATTTTATAATTGTGAGCGTCATTATTTTGCTTTTAAATTCAATCTTTGGCGAGCTTCAGAGGAAGTAGCCACATCGCGTCCTAATTCATGAGCCATACGCACTACTTTTGCAACCAATTCTCCATTCGATTTAGCCAATATTCCCCTTGATATGTACAAATTGTCTTCAAATCCGACACGAACATTACCTCCCATAACAATAGTAGGAGCTGCTAATGTAAAAGCATGTCGACCTATTCCTGTGGCAGTCCAGGTAGCACCTGCAGGAAGAGCATTCACCATCCAACACAAATTTTGAACGGTAGCGGGAGTGCATCCTGGAACTCCCAGCACAAAATTAAACTGCATGGGATCTCCGGGAACTAATCCTTTTTTAGCCATTGCAAGAATGGTATCTAAATGCCCCATTTCGAAACATTCATATTCAGGTTTGATATGATTTTCTAACATACGTTTCCCAAAAGCACGCATCATAGGCATTGTATTTTCAAAAACTTCATCCCCAAAATTACAAGTTCCACAATCCAAGGTAGCCATTTCCGGAAATAACTCTGTCGGTTGCAACCGTTCTTCTGCCGTCATTCCAACAGCTCCACCTGTGGAAGGAATCAAAATAACATCAGGACATTCCTTCAAAATAGCATCCATACATATTTTGAAACGCTCCTTATTTTGAGTCGGAGTTCCGTCATCTTCACGAACATGTACATGCACGATTGCAGCACCGGCATCAACTGCCGACTTCGCTTCACGAACAATCTCTTCTACCGTATAAGGAACCGCCGGATTTTGCTCCTTGGTTACTTCTGCGCCGCATATAGCAGCAGTGATAATCAATTTTTCCATGATCTATAACTTTATATATTTTTCTACATTTCCCTGTAACGACTTGCAAAGATACAAATTAATTATGATTTAAAAAAAGATTTTTACATTCCTAAAAAACTCCAATATTGCAATACATACACGCTTATTCACACTTGTTTAAAAAGACTTTTTTCAAAAACTTTTTGTACTTTTGTATTGTGATTGAAGTCGTATTTTGTATTTTAATTATGAATATATCAAATACATATACATCAAATTGCACTATAATTATAACAGAAATTGTATACCTATTAGGCAAAGCTCGATTATGAATGAAAAAACAATATCTGAAATAGTAAAACAAGATTC
>CAYYUE010000249.1:0-3024 GCA_964474745.1 uncultured Bacteroidaceae bacterium
GGAGAATCCGGATCTGGAAAATCAGTAAGTTCCAAAAATCAATACAAAGATTTTGTATTTCGAGAATCTTTTTCATCTATAGCAAGGCTTATTTTGTATTACAAAAATACATCTTTTTCTTGGAATAGTAAAGACCTTCAATTATTCGCATTCTATATTTCGTTTAATATAATGAAAATACAAAGTTAAAAATAGTTATTTTTTGTACACTTAAAATAAATGCTGTATATTTGTAGTGTACTACAATACTAATACACAAAGTTTGTAATAATGTAAAATATTGATAATATGATAGAAATAACAAATTTAAATTTTGCTTATAAGAAGCAAAAAGTACTTCAAAACATTAATCTTTCCTTTAAAAGGGGAAATATTTATGGCTTATTAGGTGAAAATGGAGTGGGGAAAACGACTCTTTTAAAAATAATGAGCGGGTTGCAAAATCCTCAAGAAGGAAGTTGTATAGTAGATGGTTTTATTTCTTTTGACCGGAAACCCGAATTTTTGCAGAATATATTTTTCCTTCCGGAAGAAATTCTTGCTCCTGATACAACACCCGAGAAATATATTAAAAGCATAGGTGTATTTTATCCGAAATTTCAATTATCATTGTTTCATGAGTTGATGACAGAAATGGAAGTAGATTATTTAAAAAAGTTCGCCCAGCTTTCATACGGTCAACAAAAAAAATCATTGATTGCAGCTGCACTCTCATTACGTACCGATTTCTTATTATTGGATGAGCCTACGAATGGTTTGGATATTCCGTCCAAAACAAATTTTCGCAAAGTAATATCTCGCTGTTGCACCGATGAAACCACAATTATTATTTCTACACATCAAGTGAAAGATGTAGAAAATCTTATCGATCCTATAGTTATACTTTCTTATGACGAAGTGCTGCTAAACGCATCTTTTCATCAAATAACACAGAAATTGTATTTCGATTCTAGTACCGAAAAGAACCAAAACGCTTTGTATTCGGAGGTGTTGCCCGGAGGGTACTTGAATGTTATGCTTAATGAAACAGGAGCAGAAAGCAATGTACAATTAGAAGCTCTTTTCAATACCGTACTTCAGAATAAGAAAACGATAAAAGATTTGTTTACCGAATAAATAATTTCTGATATAAATTGTAATGAATTAAAAAGAAAATACAATGAAAAAGGTAGTCAATATAATAAGTATATCGATCATTATTTTAATACTCATGACCTCATGTGTGGAATCTTGCAAACGAATGATAGCTAGAGAACAGTTTTTTCATAAGAATTGGGCTTTAGGAAATGGCAATGTAATAACACGCAATATCTCTGTTTCCGAGTTTACAGAAATAAGAATGACTGGATTTGTAAATGTTCAGTATATGCAATCGGACGATAGCAATTCAATAGCACAGTTAATGATAGATGAAAATTTGTTCAACTATGTGAATATTTATGTAAAAGATCAAATTCTTTACGTAGGTCTGAGCTCAGATTCAAGTAATATATCCGTTCAAAATATGACGACATGTTTGCTTGTTTGTTCTTCAAAAAAGTTAGAGAAAGTTGAAAATATTGGAACTGGAGATTTATATTTTGAAACTCCATTTGTAGGAAATGTTTTGGATATACGGTATTTTGGACAAGGAGATTGGATATGTAAGAATTCCATACAAGTTGCTAAATTGGATGTTCTTTTCCAAGGAACCGGTGATTTTATTTGTCAAGATCCCTTGCAAGTCATAGATTTTGATTTAATTATGGAAGGAGTTGGCAATGCAAAATTGAATGGGAACATACAAAAAGCTACAATAAAAATATCCGGAACTGGTGATATTGAAGCGGGCAACTTAATTGTAGATGAATTAAAACTTTCTCAGCGCGGTATGGGGAATGTCGTTATGGGGAATATACAAAATACATTGTCAATGCAAATAATTGGAACGGGTGATTTCACATATTCAGGAAATCCTAAAATAATAGAACAACAAGTTTCCGGGTTGGGAACAATAAGAAAAAAATAGATTTTGCTATATTTATTTGGTGTAATCAAAAAAAACAGATATAATTATGAACAATACATTTAGTTTCGATAGATTTAAATTAGTACTGGCAAAAGATGCCAATGATTTCCGAAATCGATTTGGAGTAACTTTGTTGATAGTAACTTTACTTCCTATATTGGTATGGATATTTGGAACCGTCGTTGTAAATATAGGAATGCGGAGCACTGCGAGTATTTCTCCAGAACCAAGGATACTTTTTATTTTCGGATTACCTATTATTGCAGCTATTTTGGCTCCCTCCAGAATATATAAAATGGTGAATCAGAAAAAGAATGGTGTTATGTACGCTATGTTGCCTGCATCTAAAATGGAGAAATACCTAAGTATGCTTTTCTATTGCATTGTTGTTACTCCGATATTGTGTTTGATAGGTGGGCTCATTTTAGATACTTTTTTAGTAGCTGTTTTTCCTTTTGGGATATATAGTGGTTATTTTTGGCAAGCTCGTGTGATGGATTATTTTAGCTTATCTAGTACATTATTTTATGGTGTTTCTTATTTTGGAATACTAGCCGAGCAGTTATTAGGATTTATGTTGACAGTTGCCATCTTTATTTTTACCAATACGATCTTCAAAAAACAGAAAACTCTTAAAACAATAGGCTCTTTGATGTTGATTTATTTTGTTTTTACCATGTTTATTCTTACAGCTGTATTTTCTTCAGTATCCATTCATAATATAGAATGGGTTAAAGAATTGATATTGTCGTTCAATCAAAATTGGTTTTATGTAGTTTATGTTTTATATTATTGTTTTTTTGTGGGGTTTATAGGATTAGTGTTTTGGGGAACATATTACCGATTGAAAAAAATGACATATTAAACACTTGTAACGGATTGAATAGAGATGGTTGAAATCATCTCTGCCAATAATCAAAATCTGTCTCAAATAAAACAAGTGTTTTCTAAATAATAAGATATATAAACTATTAGCATGCAAAGAAATTATTTTTGATAAAAAGGAATTAGTAAAT
>CAYYUE010000250.1:0-3018 GCA_964474745.1 uncultured Bacteroidaceae bacterium
AGTATCTTGAAGATTTTCCTCTATTTTAGGTATTATGTTTTTATGTTCTACAGCGGTAAGCATTTGCTTTATTAAAGCGCCCCCTTTTTCTTTTAAAGCAGGAGAAGCAAAATCTTCAAGATACTCTTTAAAAGTAAACATTGCATTCGGTAAACAATATTGTTTTATCAATCCGGGTTTTGCCAAATCCATAAAATCATTTCCTACTCTTCCCTGTCTATAACATCCCGTACAAAAAGAAGGAATATAACCTTCTTCAACAAAAGAAGAAATGACTTCTTCCATATCGCGATGATCTCCGAGAGAGAATTGGGATCCAGTTTGATCCTCATCATGAGCGTATGATCCCGGATTAGTACGAGAACCTGCTGATACCTGGCTGATTCCATAGCTAATAAGTTCGTTCCGCATAATAGCATTTTCACGAGTTGATAAAATCATTCCCGTATAAGGTAACGCAATACGAATAATTGCCACCAACTTTTTGAAATCATCATCACTAACAGGGCTGGGAATTCTCTGGGCGTCGGGAGCACCAATCGCAGGTTCCATACGAGGTACGGAAACAGTATGAGGGCCACAGCCATAACAACGCTCTAAATGATTGGCATGTTCCATCATGGCTAACACCTCAAACCGATAATCTACCAATCCTAACAAAGCCCCTATTCCCACATCATTAACACCTCCTTCTTGAGCCCTATCCATCACCGTCAAGCGATATTCATAATCAGCTTTAGGGCTTCCTTCAGGGTGAAATTTCTTATATAAAACAGGATCGTATGTTTCTTGGAAACATACGTAAGTTCCTATTTTTTCATCATGTAGCCTCGTAAAATCTTCTACTTCCATAGGAGCCAATTCCACATTAATCCGTCGAATATAATCTTTTCCGTTACGTTCGCGTACTCCATATGTAGTGCGAATAGCTTCAACCATATAATCGGTTCCATTTTTATTATTTTCTCCACAAATCAACAAAACTCGTTTATGTCCTTGCTGCAATAACGCCGACGTTTCTTGCGCAATCTCCTGCATGGTTAAAATTTTCCGTTTAATCAAATGATTATCTTTTCGGAATGAGCAATAAGTGCAATTGTTTACACAAACATTTCCTGTATAAATGGGTGCAAAAAGCACCAATCGCTTCCCATAAATTTCTTCCTTTACCTGCTTCGCAGTTTCCATAATATTATGGATAATTTCAGGATCTTGCACTCGTAATAAAGTAGCAACTTCGTGAAGATTTAGCCCTTTCAACTTAAGAGCTTTATTCAATACTTCATTCACTTCATTTCTTGTAGGTATTTTCCCTTCGATCAAGTTATATAACTTATCTCTATCAATGAAGTTTTTATTCCTTTCTTCGATATTCATTGTTTATATTATTTTTGTTTTGGAAATAATTGCTTTTACTTCGACATCGGATAGGCGTCCCAGTTTCCCTGTTAACGCATTAATAGTGTCCGTTGTTGCTTCTATAATCAAATTAATGATATGCAAACCCTTATCGTGCAAAGGGAGTCCTTGCCGAGCCAGTATTTTATCTCCGTATAATGAAAGGATTTCATTTACTGTTTTTGCAACAGTTTTATCGCTAATAACGATTGATATGGTTCCAATTCTCTTTTCCATCAGACAATACTTTTGGATTAGACATTTGATTATTAATTATATTTGCAATGTCATTTCTTTGAAATAACGTTACAAATATATCATTTATTTTTGAAATAATACAATTATATTTCCAAATAATCTCCGGTACCTCCATTACAAATTCGGTATCTCTCATTTTTAATTCACCTTAAAGATATTCTCCCAAATCTGCAAATAACTCCGATTTTACGTATCAATGATTTCATTCTACTACATATTATTTTTATCCAATACGAATATGCTTCCGACATCAATGAAAGGGCCATCATACAATTCTATCAGTTTGAAGCCTGCATCATAAATATAATCTTGAATCATTTTTCCCTGGGAATGATACACAAGAGAACCTACCAGGAAAATGGTATTCTCTATGATTCCACATACACCTCCAAAGCAACCACATTTATATCCGGGTAATCGTATGGCATCTTGAGTAATGTATAAACAAGGAATTTGTTTCGATTGTAGTATTTTTGCCATCCCGGCATCCGAAGTTATTACTCTATCATTTAACAATATAGAACTACAACGTGCAAATCCTTGCTTACAAAAAATTTGCACACATGTGTTCAATTTGCTCTTCAATACAGGGTCTGTTCTGTCAAACTGGTGAATAGCTATGTTTTCATTAGCTGAAACATTGTATGCACACACTGAATTCAGTGTTTGGGATACATCTGTTTTTCCCAATTCGTATGGAATATCATTTAAAGAAAGCAGTTCTATATAGGTTTCCGGAATATTCGGAGAAACAACAAGTGTTTTAGGTACTTTGCAAGCAAAAATATCAATATGTCCGGAAAGTGGAGGATATGTAATTCCTTTCGTCGCAAAAGGAACCACTTCTGCATAATTGGATAATTTTTTTTTTGCTTTGTCTGGCAATATTTTATTTACTATAGCGATCATGGTATCAATTAGCGCAGTTCGAACTTGTCGCCAAGATATACTTTTCGCACATATTCATCGTTAGCCAAGTCCTCCGGTGTTCCGGAACGAAGTACGCTACCAGCAAACAGCAAATAAGCTCTATCCGTAATGGATAATGTTTCATGAACATTATGATCGGTGATCAATATTCCAATATTTTTTTCTTTTAGTTTTGCTACTATATTTTGAATGTCTTGTACTGCAATGGGGTCGACACCTGCAAAAGGTTCGTCAAGTAATAAAAATTTAGGATCCATTGATAATGCTCGTGCAATTTCGGTCCTCCTTCGTTCACCTCCAGAAAGTTGAATTCCTTTACTTTTACGAATATGTTGCAGTCCGAATTCATCTAACAATGTCTCTAGCTTTGCTTTACGTTCTTCTTTGTTAAGTTTTGTAAATTCCAATACGGCCATAATGTTATCTTCAACA
>CAYYUE010000251.1:0-2996 GCA_964474745.1 uncultured Bacteroidaceae bacterium
ATATCCCGCCCCCAGCAATATTCCCTTTAAATCCAGCTGTACCTTGAATAGAGGTATTATTGGCTTTTATATTAAATTCGCTACTACTGCTAACCAAATCATTCAACACTATCGCCCCATTTTCAACACTATTCATTTGGTTTAGGCTTTGAATCGTATTTTTAGTATGTTGATCATCACCTTCGTATTTCATTCCTTGCGTATATGTTGTACTTCCTCCATCTTCTCCTGTAATAACTATTTTTCTCCCATCCGGATCCACCAATCTTACTGGATTTCCTGCGCAATACATATATGGAGAAAGCGAAGGATATTTATCACTCAACGGATCCACACTCAGCCATCCGATATCCGACCAATGAAATCGTGCTCCATGATAATAATACCCCGTTTGCTCACTGTTATTTTTTTCATTTTTATCGTGTTCGCGAATGCTTCGCAATTCCTCGTCGCGTTCTTTACCCGTAAACGTAAAACGTTCCGAATAATTTGTCATACGTTGGTCCACAAAAGGCTCTCCAAAAGGTAAATATTGAAGGTGTTGAATAGGGGATCCGCTCTCATCCGTTATCCAGCTCGCACTCCCTAAATGATCGGAATGATAATAATAAATATCTGTTTCTTCTGATCCTTCGAAACCACTGAAATTGCCTGCATAGTAATGTTTCGTATAGCCCTTGGGGGAAGCTACCAGATAGGAATGTGCATATAGGGGTATGTTGCTTACGGATTTCATGGGTTGTTTTTACAGTGCAAAGATACGGATAATTTATTGATTATGACTTGTTTTTATTGTTAAAAACAACTATATTTATGTACTGTACAACCGAAGACAACTTTCCAATACCGTATGACTTTTGTTATAACTAAGGGTTTTGCGGGTTAAGCGTTTGAGATGGGAACGCAACGTTAGGTTGTGCCGTTCGATGTGGTTGGTGCAATGGCGGTGGGTTTTGTGTAATGATTTTGGAATAAGATATTTATACAGGTTCAGTTCGTCGGTGCAGATGCGTTTGGGGGCAAGAGCCGGTACACTATCTACGAGTTTCCGTAGGTTTTCTTTGGTTCTGCGCCCTACGCAAAGATGTATCATGTCTTTTGTGTTGGGATTGAAGGCATACATCACCCATGTTTCGTTGGCTTTGTTGCCGCAGAAAGTACGGAGTTCGTCTATTTCATAGGTTTGGTTTGTTTCTGTAAAACAGGGTGTGGGTATGGCCTTGGCTAGGCGCAGGATACTCCGTTGTACGCTGGATTTGGCGATATGCAACAATCTGGAAATATTGCTGATGCCGCAGCCTTCGTTGTTGAGCCGGCGGATCCATTGGGTTTGGGTTTGGGTAATTTTGGGTTTGGTGTAGCGGGCTTGGAAATATCGTTTGCAATGCTTGCACTGAAAACGCTGTTTTCCGGCTGAGGAAATACCTTTTTTGCTACTTTTTCGGTTACAGAAAATACACTTCATAAGACTTGTGTTTGTAAGGGTTTGCGTTCGATTTCAGGTGCAAGATGGTACACGATTGGGAAAAGCGGCCTTGATACAGACGTTTTTACGCATGCAACGGTACTTCATAAATACAAGACAGCCCCCGTTTTCGGAAGCTGTCTTGCTTATAAACAACAGAAATTCTGTTTGGTGTACTCTTGAAAATAATGCAGGTGCAATAGGGTACAGTACCAAGATGGTACTGTACCCTATTCTATCATTCTGAATTTATGTAATATAGCCCTTCCAGGTCAGGAGAAGTGTATACATCTAAAGCTGATTTCAAAAAAGGAATCTTCCAGCCTTTAGTAAAGAGATATATAGAATAAAGTCGCTCTCGAGATCCCCCATATTTTATTGGAAAAATAGGATGTGGCACAAAACAGGGATTCAATATAAACTTATATTTTTTTCCCACTTCTATCTTCTCTACTCCTTTTACTTTTCGTGTTTGTTTAGAAACGATTTCTCCATAAGGAATATATTCTATAAATTGCTGTCCCAAAGAATCATATATAATCAATGGAGAGCTTCGTTCTATCTCGATTATATAAACTCCCTTTTCTTTTGTGATCTCCAAAACTGTAAAAGTATCTGTCAAAGAATACCTTTTCATCATCACTGTATCATATGGACTAATAGGAATAATGTCTTTCGAGTACCTCGTGTTTTCATATTCTCCTTTTGTAGGTGCTTTATATATATGCTTATATTTAAGCTCTTTATATATGCTCGTATTCTTAGAGCAAGAGTAAAATAAAACAAGGCAAAATAAGAAAATTCTAAATACAAATGTTGTTTTCATATGCAATAACTATTGTCTATTTAAATTATATTTATTCCTTTCTATGTAAATAGGCATCCCTGTTACAGCAGTTTTAGGACCGGGTATTTTCATCGGAGCTAAACTGGTTTTAGTAATTGTGCCAGGGAAATAAGCCCCTGCATTGTAATGTCCTTGTTTATATATGGCATTTTTCTCAGTTCTTTCTGTGATTGCAGGTTTTGCAGATTTTCCGGTAGATAAAGAAATTTTTCCGGCCTCAAAACCTTCCGCAATCTCATGCCAAACAAAATTTCCGGGGCTTTTCACTTGTTTATCTGCTTCTGCTGATTTATTTACATTTATTATTTGCGAGCCGGTTACATGAGAATTTCCATTTTCATCGGCGCCTATAGAATTTCCCATAAAGGCTCCTGCATCCGAAATAGATCCATTGCCAATATTACTATGGCTTTGAGCTGTTATATTTACAGTAATATCTTGGCTATTGATAATGTTCATCATGTATTGCTCTTCTTTCGTTTTAGCCTCTCCTGTAGCACTTATCCTGCCATTGTCATCTCTGGAAAAAGTTAGATTTTTGGTTCTACTTTGCATTTGGTCAATAGCTTTTGATACCGATTCCTTATCTCCGCTAATTACAACCTCCATTCCATTAGGATCCACCAATCTTACCGGATTTCCCAAACAGTACATATATGCACTTGTGCTTGGATACTTATCACT
>CAYYUE010000252.1:0-2981 GCA_964474745.1 uncultured Bacteroidaceae bacterium
GTGGTTATAAAACTTAATTTATGGTTGGATGTAACGAAAAAAACATGAAATCATATGTAAACAAAAAATCTTATCAAATTTTTATTTGATAAGATTTTTTATGTTGTTAGAATATATTATTTTTGGATAAGGTTATGATTGTTCCTTTGCCTCCTTTAATATCGTTCGAAGTTTCGATTCTAATTCATCGAATAGTTCTGGATTGTCATTTAAAAGTTGTTTTACGGCATCACGACCCTGACCTAATTTAGAATCGCCATAACTGAACCAGGATCCACTTTTTTTGATTAATCCGTTTTCTACACCCAAATCGATAATCTCTCCAACTTTTGAAATACCTTCTCCAAAAACCAGATCGAATTCTGTTGTACGGAACGGAGGAGCTACTTTGTTTTTTACGATCTTAACTTTTACTCGGTTTCCTGTATGTGTTTCCCCCTCTTTTATAGCTTGTGTTTTTCGAATATCGATACGGACAGAAGCATAAAATTTTAAAGCGTTACCACCTGTTGTTGTTTCCGGATTTCCAAACATGATACCGATCTTTTCACGCAATTGGTTGATGAATATGCAACAACATTTAGTTTTACTGATGTTCGCAGTAAGTTTTCGGAGTGCTTGCGACATCAAACGAGCTTGAAGTCCCATTTTTGAATCGCCCATTTCACCTTCAATTTCACTTTTTGGAGTCAATGCCGCTACAGAATCGATGACAATAATGTCGATGGCTCCGGAACGAATCAAGTTGTCTGCAATTTCTAGTGCTTGTTCTCCATTATCGGGTTGTGATATCAACAAATTTTCAATATCCACACCTAATGCTTTTGCATAAGAACTATCAAAGGCATGTTCCGCGTCAATAAAAGCTGCAATACCACCTTTTTTCTGCGCTTCTGCTATCGCATGAATGGCTAAAGTGGTTTTTCCTGAAGACTCGGGTCCATAAATTTCAATAATTCTTCCTTTAGGAAAACCACCTACACCCAAGGCTGCATCAAGGCTGATCGAACCTGTTGAAATACATTCCAGCTCCACTATTGCTCTGTCTCCCAATTTCATAATGGCACCTTTGCCGTAACTTTTCTCAATTTTATCAAGCGTACTCTGTAAAATCTTTAGTTTTTCTAATTTTGATGCTTGAACGCCTTCTACTTCTTTTGCCATGGTTTTCAATATTTTGTTGATAATATTATAAGATAAAATAATTACAAATGTACATTTTTTTTCCCATTTATTTCAAGAATTTGAGGAAAAACACATTGGAAATATTTTACTTTTTATTGTTTAATAAAAGAAAACAAATTCGTAATTTTGTAAACTGCAAGTATCCATTTATCGTTATTAAGAAAATTGGTATTACGAAGTTTAAAATATAATAATCATAAATAAATTGAAGAGCCATGAATGTATTAGAAAATTTAAAACCAGCTGCCGTATGGCATTATTTTGGTGAAATTATGCGTATTCCACGCCCATCTAAGCATGAAGAGAAAATTACTAAATATTTGATTGAATTTGGAGTAAATCACGGATTGGAAACGTTGACCGATGAAATTGGGAACGTATTGATTCGTAAAAATGCTACAACAGGCATGGAAAGCCGTCCATGGGTCTGTTTACAAGCTCATAGTGATATGGTTTGTGAGAAAAATGGAGATAAAGTTTTTGATTTTGAAAAAGACGCTATTACTCCTGTTTTGGATGGTGAATGGTTAAAGGCAGATGGTACCACATTAGGGGCCGATGATGGTATCGGTGTCGCTACGGCATTGGCAATTTTAGCATCTGACACGATTCAACACGGTCCGATAGAGTGTCTTTTTACCGTTGACGAAGAAACTGGACTCTCCGGAGCTTTTGCATTAAAAGACAATTGGTTGAAGAGTCGTATCCTGTTAAATTTGGATTCTGAAGATGAAGGCGAAATTTTTATAGGTTGTGCAGGGGGTATTGATACCACTGTAGATATATGCTATGAATCGGAACCTGCTGATAAAGACACACAGGCTTTTTTGGTGAAAGTGTTGGGATTAAAAGGTGGCCATTCAGGTGACGATATCAATAAGGGATTAGGTTGTGCCAATAAAATTATCACGCGTATTTTATGGGAAGCTACAGATAATTTGGGATTACGCATGAATCGTTTGGATGGAGGAAACTTGCGTAATGCTATTGCTCGTGAAGCATTTGCTGTTGTTATTGTTCCAAAAGCAAATGCGGAGACATTAAAAAACAATGTGAAAAAATTTGAAGAAGCTGTTCAATATGAATTCCGCTCTACAGAACCGAATTTAAGAGTTACGATAGAACCTACAAGTATGCCAAATACTGTAATGGATCGCCAAACTCAAATAAACTTGTTAAACGCTTTGTATGCTTGTGCACATGGAGTACTTGCCATGTCGCGAGAAATACCTGATTTTGTAGAAACATCTACGAATTTAGCTTCTGTGAAAATGGATGATAAAAAAATTTATATTGCTACCAGCCAACGTAGTTCTTTGGAAAGTGCAAAACGTGCCGCCGCAGAAAAAATAGAGGCGACATTCCGTTTAATCAATGCACATGTAACCCACGGTGATGGTTATCCAGGCTGGACGCCAAACCCGAAAAGCAAAGTGTTGAAAGTTGCTGTAGAAACGTATAAGGAATTATTTGGAAAAGAACCCGTGGTTCGTGCCATACATGCAGGGTTGGAGTGCGGTTTGATCGGTGAAAAATACAAAGGAATGGACATGATTTCATATGGCCCGACACTAAGAGGGGTACATTCTCCCGATGAACGTATCGAAATAAAAACTGTACAAAAATTCTGGGATCATACTTTGCAAATATTAAAAACCATTAAATAAAATAAACCTGAATAAAAATATTTGTTTTTTGAACCAATGCATTTAACCATAGGGTCATAAATTTCATTTATGTATTTTTATTCGATAGCAAAAGAAAGGAAATTATGTTTAAAAAAGAAACGTATGTTA
>CAYYUE010000253.1:0-351 GCA_964474745.1 uncultured Bacteroidaceae bacterium
ATTGTAAGTAAAATTACTTTTTCTCCATTATTTTGCAAATATTGATAAAACAACATAGCATGATCACGCTCTTCTTGTGCTTGAATTTTATACCAGTTTGCAAAACCATTCAACCCTTTAGCTTCAAAATAATTTGCAAAATCTAGATATAAATATGCAGAATAAAATTCCTTATTAATTTGTTCATTTAACAATTCCGATACTTTTTTACTTAACATAGCCTTTTTGATTTTAATAATTTAAGTAATTCTACATTTAGACCAGGAATAGTTCATAGAATTGATGCTTATACTACAGGATTATTAATGGTTGCTAAAAATGATTATGCTCATGAATTTTTAGCTAAGCAAT
>CAYYUE010000253.1:361-2965 GCA_964474745.1 uncultured Bacteroidaceae bacterium
ATGCTTTTGGATGATCGCAATCAGGACAAATACTTGGAGCTTTTTTTACTATTACGATGTGCCCACAATTAGAACATTGCCATATTACATCATTATCTTTCGAAAAAACCAAACTTTTTTCTATATTGGAAAGTAATTTTCTATAACGTTCCTCATGCTCCTTCTCTATTTTTGCAACCATTTCAAATAATGTTGCTATACGAGTAAAGCCTTCTTCCCGAGCTTCTTTTGCAAAAGTAGCATACATGTCTGTCCATTCATAATTCTCTCCATCTGCCGCATCATTCAAATTTTCCATGGTATCAGGTATTTCGCCTTCATGTAAAAGCTTAAACCATATTTTGGCATGCTCTTTTTCATTCATTGCCGTTTCTTCGAACAAATTAGAAATTTGAACATATCCATCTTTTTTTGCTTTCGACGCATAATACATGTATTTAGTATGTGCTTGCGATTCTCCTGCAAAAGCAGATTTTAAATTCGATTCTGTTTTAGATCCTTTTAATTCCATATTTTATCCTTTCTTGTTTAAAAATTATTATCCTTTTATTTAATTCTCAATTTTTTCAAAATCAACAACACCGTGCTTACACCATGGACAAATGAAATCTAGAGGCAGCACATCTCCTTCATAAATATACCCACATACTTTACATACATATCCTATTTTCTTCGTGGGTTTAGTCGGTTGTTTTATATGTTGTATATAATATTCGTAAGTCACTGATTGTTTTTCTGATAACATCTGTGCATCCGTAACATCAGCTACAAATAATGTATGTGTGCCTAAATGTGTCATAGAAATCACTTTTCCAGAAATATAAGCATTCGTATTTTCTGAAATATAATAAATAACATTTGTACCTCTTTGCACAGCAGTATATTTTTCAAATTTATTCACATCTCTCCCACTCTGAAATCCAAAATGCTTAAAGGTTTCAAACGGAGCTTCCATCGTTAATATACTAATTGTAAAAATACCTGTATTAAAAACCATATCATGTGTAAAAGAATCTTTATTTACAGCTATAACAATACGTTCTGGTGTT
The DNA here is from genome assembly GCA_964474745.1 of uncultured Bacteroidaceae bacterium. Lineage (GTDB taxonomy): Bacteria > Bacteroidota > Bacteroidia > Bacteroidales > P3 > HGM05376. The sequence goes on from CAYYUE010000253.1 coordinate 1,411, forward strand.
TCTGACACGAGAGCCGCTACATTAATAATACAACCATTATCTCGACCATTTTCCTGACTCGTTAGAACATATAATCCATATTCTATTTTAAACATTGCCTTATGATCCATAATCCGATATTTTTTAATAATATGTATATTATAATGTTTTTATAATTTCATTTTTCAATATTTCCAATTCCTCCAATTGTGAAAGTTTGAGACTTGACTTGATCGTAAACGGCTTTTCTATTATCGTAAAATTTTTCATATCCTGAATAATAGAACACATATATTGCGCAGCTGTTGGTGCCCACGAAGCATTTTCAATTAAAGCGACAGTACGACCTTGTAATCCATGTGCTTTCAAATCCAACAAAAAGTTTTCCATAGGCGTAAAAAGTCCCGCATTATATGTGGGAGCAGCAAGTACAATATGGCTGCATCGAAACGCTTCCGAAATCAAATAAGAAACATGAGTATTAGAAACACTATATGTTACAATATTTTTTATTCCAGATTCGGCTAATTTTGTTGCCAAAACATTAACTACAGATTCAGTATTCCCATACATCGAACCATAAGCTAGCATTATTGCCCTATCCTCTGCTTCATATCGGCTCCAAGTATCATATTTTCCAATAATATATTTCAAATTATTTCTCCAAATAGGTCCATGTAAAGGGCATATCATTTGAATATCCAATTTAAGAGCTTTTTTCAATGCTGTTTGTACTGGGATCCCATATTTTCCAACTATATTGGTATAATATCTACGGGCTTCATCCAACCAATATCGATCAAAGTTTAGTTCATCAGCAAATATATTTCCATCTAGAGCCTTAAAAGTCCCAAATGCATCAGCCGAAAATAAAATTCCACATTCTTGATCATAAGTAAACATTACCTCTGGCCAATGTACCATAGTGGCCGAAATAAATTGTAATGTATGATTTCCTGATGAAAAAGTATCACCTTCGTTTACTACACAAAAACATTCTTCAATAGCAATATCAAAAAACTGCTTCATCATCTGCATAGTCTTAGAAGAACCCATAAGTTTTAAATCCGGATAGCGTAAAATTAATTCTTCAATCATCGCACAATGATCAGGTTCCATATGGTTTATTAGCAAATAATCCAATTTTTGACCATTCAAAACATGTTGAATATTTTCTAAAAATTGACGACTTACAGATGCATCTACTGTATCAAACAATATTGTTTTTTCATCTTTCAGCAGATATGAATTATAAGATACGCCTTGTGGTATAGGCATAATATTTTCAAACAGAGCCAACCGCCGATCACTAGCTCCTACCCAATAATAATCTTCAGTAATTTTTCTTACACAATACTTTATTTATTTCTTTTTTCCATAAAAACTTTTCACCGGTTTCTTTTTCCCCTGGTTATTGTCAGTATTAATTTGTTCCTGTGGTTTTTCCACTGGATCTTCTTCTTTCATACTGATTACTTCAGGTTCAACTACTGGTTCTAGTTTTGCTGGATTAATTTCCTCTTTTGATACAACTTCTTCTTTAGCTGTTTCCTCTTTAGGAGCAAATCTTTCGATA
>CAYYUE010000254.1:0-1248 GCA_964474745.1 uncultured Bacteroidaceae bacterium
CTTACGACTTCATTATCCAATCTAGAAAAACTGGAGAAAGCAGGTGCTGGAGCTATCATTTTGAAATCTATATTTGAGGAACAAATTATTTTTGATATTCGAAAAAATGCAACATTTATATCAACTTCCAATTATGGGGAAAGTTATGATTATATAGCTGAACATGTTGCCGATAACGCAATGAGCAATTATTTCTCTTTAATTCGTGAAGCAAAACAAAAGCTTTCGATTCCAATTATCGGCAGCGTGAATTGTATATCTTTTAATAATTGGATTTCATATGCAAAACGATTTCAAGATGAAGGATGTGATGCATTAGAATTGAACTTTATGGTGTTACCTTCAGACGTAAATATGTCATATGATGATGTAGAACGTTTGTTTTTTGAAACAATATTAGCTTTAAAAAGAACTATTACCATACCTATTTTAATAAAAGTAGGTAAATACTTTACAGATTTGGCTAAGTTTATGCAAAAACTCTCATGGGCGGGTATAAATGGTATCACTTTATTTAATAAAACTATTCATTTTGATATAGACATCCAACAAGAAGAAACAAAAAATACATCCATATTAAGTGCTCCACAAGATATGTATGAAACATTGCGTTGGGTGGCAATTCTTTCTTCAAAGATTCGTTGCGAAATATCAGCATCTACAGGTATATACTCTGGTGAAGATGCTATAAAAATGCTACTTGCAGGGGCTCAAACAGTTCAAGTAGTATCAACATTATATAAAAATGGTATTGAACATATTGAAATGATGAATAATACGTTAAAAAACTGGATGGAGCAAAAGGGATATCATTGTATCGAAGATTTTCGGGGTAAAATGGCTGCAGAAGGAGATCACTCTGCTTTTACAAGAACTCAATTTATGAAACATTTTTCTGAAATTGAGTAACTTATGACGTACTCGGTTTGTATTTGTTATTAAAAAATATAATACAAAAAATTATATAAATGGAAGTAAAACGATTATTTGACTTAGTAGAATACAGAAGATTAAACTATCCTAATCATCCTGTGTTTACAGCTAAAGAAAATGGAAAATGGGAAAAGCACTTTATCAAAGAGTATATAGAAAAAACAAACAATATTAGCTATGGATTATTAAAACTAGGACTCCAAGGAGGGGATAAGATTGCTCTTATTTCATCAAGTTGTCCGGAATGGAATTATTTGGATATGGGGGTCCAGCAAATGGGAGGAATTATGGTTCCTATATATCCTACAATTAGTG
>CAYYUE010000254.1:1258-2962 GCA_964474745.1 uncultured Bacteroidaceae bacterium
AAATATGTATTTTTAGAAAACCTTGAATTGTTCCGAAAAATTAAAAATATATTACCAGAATTACCTCTTATAAAGGGAATTTATACTTTTAAAGGTCATGACGATAGTACAAAATCATTTGAAGAACTATTAACATTCGGAAGCAAAAATCCAGATCCTGAGAAATTAGAAAAAATAAAAGAATCGATAAAAACGGAAGATTTGGTCACTATTATTTACACCTCCGGAACAACGGGATTCCCTAAAGGAGTTATGTTAAGCCATGAAAATTTGATTTCAAACTTTATGGCAGTGACAAATATCCCAAAGCAACATTTCTCACGAATAATAAGTTTTCTACCACTATGCCATATATACGAACGTATGATGAACTACATGTATCAATATAGAGGTTTTGAAATTTATTATGCCGAAAATGTGGCAAAAGTTGCCGAAAATATTTCAGAGGTAAGACCTCATATGGTAACTGCTGTACCAAGATTTTTAGAAAAAATTTACGATAAAATTTACCGTAAAGGAGAAAAGATGCATGGCGTGAAAAAGAGCATTTTTTATTGGGCGTTAGATCTAGCTCTAGAATATGAGCTGGAAAATCGTTCCTGGTGGTACAATCAACAAAAAAATATTGCTAATAAGTTTGTATACAAAGCCATAAGAGATAATTTTGGAGGATGCCTAGAAATGGTTGTATCGGGAGGTGCTGCCATACAGCCTCGCTTGGCCCGATTTTTCACTTGTCTTGGGTTGAACGTTTATGAAGGTTACGGCCTCACAGAAACGTCCCCTGTAATCGCTGTGAGCTCCGATAAAAAGAACGGACGAAAAATAGGAACTGTTGGATTGCCGTTGCAAGGAATTGAAGTAAAAATCGTGGAAAGCACAAACGAAATTATATGTAAAGGAAAAAATGTTATGATCGGGTATTATAAAGCTCCCGAATTAACTAGTGAAGTTATAGATTCCGACGGCTGGTTTCATACAGGCGATACCGGCATTATAGAACCTCAAGGTCAATTACGTATTACCGGGCGTACTAAAAGCATGTTTAAAACTTCCATGGGAAAATTTGTAAACCCTGAGATTATAGAAACTAAATTTAAAGAATCCGCTTTCATTTTAGAAATGATGGTTGTTGGGGAGAATCAGAAATTTGCAGCAGCCGTTATAACTCCAGATTTCGATTTTTTAAAAGACTGGCAGCTTAAACACGGAATTCAATGCAATACTCCTAAAGAAATGTTGGAGAATAAAGACACATTAGCTCGTTATCAAAAAGTTATAAATAAATACAATAAAAATTTTGGTGATACGGAACAAATAAAGCGATTCAAGCTGATTAACGATACATGGACTGAATCTAACGGATGTTTAACTCCTACTTTAAAATTAAAACGGAAAATTGTAGCAGAACGGTGTAAAGATGATATTGAAAATCTTTTTAAATAAATAATAAAACAAATGTAAAAATAAAAATGATTACCAAGAAATAATGAAAAAATTTCCCCGCCTTCAAGAACTCCCTTTCGACTCAGAAAGAAAATTAATGAGTACCGTACATATCATCAATGGTAAGAGAATTATGTTTGTTAAAGGTGCTTTGGATGTACTTTTAAAAAGAAGTTATTCCACTATTGAAAATAACACCAAACTAGATTTATCTGAAGATAAAAAAGAAAAAATATATGAAGCAAATCTAAACTTTTC
>CAYYUE010000255.1:0-2931 GCA_964474745.1 uncultured Bacteroidaceae bacterium
GGAAAAACTATTTAAAAAAAGAAGACTATATCGATAATTTTTTAATATGGGATCGAAAGGTTTAAAAAGTTTTATGATGTATGAAAACTGTAAAATAGGAATTTCATAAATAGGATTAATCGCTAAACACTTCAAACTCTTATTCGTTTATATAAACAAAAATAGGAGATTAGAAATATAGACTTTTAATTGATGAAAAAGGTAAAATTATGACTGTATTAATGTTTGGATGGGAATTTCCTCCCCATATAACGGGTGGTTTAGGAACGGCAAGCTTTGGGATAACCAAAGCTTTATCTAAACAAGGATGCAATATTTTGTTTGTAGTGCCAAAAATTTTTGGAAATGAGAATGAGAACGTGGCTAGAGTGATTAGTGCAGAAAATATAGGGTTGGAAAATGAAGAGCTATTAAAAAATTATACGTCTCAATTTTCATATATTGAAATCAATTCAAAATTAATTCCCTATCAGACGGAACAAGAATATTATCAAATAGTAAATCGAACATCAGATTTTTTTGAAAAACAACTGGAACCCGAGACGAAATTTACTTTTACAGGAGGATATGGAAGTACGCTTTATGATGAGGTGGATCGTTATGCAATAGTGGCGAGTGAAATCGCAAAAAAACAATCCTTCGATATAATTCATGCTCATGATTGGCTAACTTATAAAGCCGGCATTGAAGCTAAGCGAATTAGCGGAAAACCGTTAATAGTACATGTACATGCGACCGAATTTGATCGTTCTGGGGAAAATGTAAATACCCATGTATACGATATTGAAATGCAAGGTATGAGCGAAGCCGATTGTATTATATGCGTAAGTGAGTTGACAAAAAATACAGTAATAACTCGTTATCACCAAAATCCGGATAAAATAAAAACGGTATATAATGGCATTGACAAAATGCCTGCATATCCCAAAAGTTACCGTCTTTTTCAAGAAAAAACGGTAACTTTTTTAGGTCGGATAACTTATCAAAAAGGTCCCGAATATTTTATTGAAGCGGCATATAAAGTACTGCAGCATGATAAAAACGTTCGATTTGTTATGGCGGGTTCTGGCGATTTACTTACTAAAATGATAGATCGGGTAACTCAGTTAGGCATATCCGATAAATTCCATTTTACGGGGTTTTTGCAAGGTGAAGATGTAAATAAAATGCTTTCTGTAAGTGATGTATATGTAATGCCATCCGTATCAGAGCCATTTGGGATATCTTCGTTGGAAGCATTGAACGCGAATGTTCCTATTATTATTTCCAAACAATCTGGAGTTAGTGAAGTCATAAACAGTGCGATTAAAGTAAATTTTTGGGACGTAGATGCCATAGCTGATGCTATTTATGCATTGTTGCATTATAGTGCATTGCATAAAACTTTTGTAAAAGGGGGTATAAAGGAAATACAACAAATTTCATGGGATGATTCGGCTGTAAAAATAAAAGAAATTTACCAACAATTGATAAAAGAAAACACAATATAAATTCTTTATAAACTTATTTATTATGAGCTCAATATGTTTGAATTTTCAGGTGCATATCACTTATTGTTACAAAATATATCATTTTTTTGATATAGGACAGCAACATTCTTATTATGATGAGTATCAAATGGATTATCTTACCCGACGTATTGCAGAACGATGTTATGTGCCAGCTAACAATTTGATGCTAGAACTGATTCAGCGATATGGAAAGAAATTCAATATTAGCTTTGCTATATCCGGGGTTGCAATGGAGTTATTTGAACGATATGCTCCAGATGTATTGGAAAGTTTTAAAAAATTGGTAGCTACAGGACAGGTAGAATTGCTGGGTACTCCCTATTATCATTCATTGGCATGTGTTTCCAGTAGCGATGAATTTAAGCGACAGGTATTGATGCATAGAAAGAAAATTCAAGAAATATTCGAAGTAACTCCCGTAAATTTTTCTAATACAGATTTAATTTACGCCGATTATATTGGAGAAATGATTTCGCAAATGGGATTTCATTCTGTTATTACAGAGGGCGCAAAGCATGTCTTAGGATGGAGAAGTCCTAATTATTTGTATAATAATCCAATAGTTCAAAATTTGAAAATATTATTCCGTAACCAATGGTTAAGCGATGATGTTTCACTTCGATTTTCGAATCGATATTGGAGTGGATATCCTTTAACTGCTGAAAAATTTACAGATTGGATGATGCTTGATCCAAATCGCAAGTGTGTTACGCTGGCAATGGATTATCGTACAGTTGGTGATTTTATGGAACTGGATACAGGAATCTTCAATTTCTTTGAATATTTTCCTGAAATGATTTTTTCTCGTACGGATTTTCAATTTTATATGCCGAGTCAAATATTAGAGAAATTAGATCCTATTGCTCCGGTATATATTCCTCATGAGATTTCGTGGGCATTAGCTGAAAAAGATTTGTCGGCATGGTTAGGAAACGATTTACAATATGATTTTTTTCATAAACTATATGGTCTGGATGAACGTATCAAAAAAACGAATGATGAAAAATTGATTGAGGATTGGAGACGTATTCAATGTGCGGATAATTTGTATAATATGCATTTTCGATGGCTTTCTGAAACACATATGTTTGAAAAAAAATGGAATTCCCCATATGAAGCTTTCATGAATTATATGAATATTTTCTCAGATTTAGAAATGCGAGTTCAGCAACATCGATTTACAAACTTATCACTTCGACGAAAAAATAAAACAACAGTAACAACTCAATAAAATTTGAATTTTAATAATCATGAAAAAAGAAACGAATGTAACAAAAAATGAGTTATGTTCGTTTCTTTTTTTATAGGGAATACTAAAGTTGTCAGTAAAATGGATATTTATGGTTTGTCAAAAAAGTTGTACTTTTGCATTACAAACCAAGAATAAGCTTCTCATGGAATTGATTATACTAACCTGTTT
>CAYYUE010000256.1:0-2926 GCA_964474745.1 uncultured Bacteroidaceae bacterium
CACAATCGTTCGCATTCAACATCATCGGTTGGCAATCGCCTGTTATATAGCAATATCCATAATGCGCCGAGTATCCGCAGTCTCCAACCATCATCTCAATACGGATGGTTTCATACAAATAGTTATTTAAATTGATCGCCACCTTTGCCCAAGGTTTATATATCGCTGGAGATTGACCTTCAGACTGTCCAACTTGTGTTCCCAAATTAATGTTATAAAAAGGAGCTATACTTCCGACGCTGCTCACGGGACTTTGCACTATGTAACATAACGTATCTGATATATTCACAAAATTTGAACCCACTTTTTTTCGTACCCGTATAATGAATTCAGGATTATTGGCTGCGTCGTGCAAGGAATTATACAAAACAATAGCATAATTAATAAAAACCAACGCATTTTGAGGCGTAACCTGCATCGTATAATACAAAGCCTCCGCTTCTGCATCTCCTCCACAATTACCCAATCGAATCGATTTAAAGAAACTGGTATCCGAAGGCAAATAAGACAATCTATTACTCGTATAAGGATCTGTCCCTGCACTTTTTATCACAAATCGATTTAAATCTCCATTCTGAACATGAGCACAAGATCCCGCATATGAGGTACTCACTGTACTGGCTAAGGCAGCACTATTAATCATTGCAGATTGCATCACTAAAAATATATTGTTATAAGTACTCGCACCTCCTTGCCGAGTCCCAGTCTGCCCGGAATAATTGGGACTGGTAGCAAAACTGATAGGGTTTTTTAACCCAGGGCATGCTGATTGTGACTGAACTTCTACGAACAATATACAAGCCACCAAGCTTAAAAAAAGTAATTTTTTCATGATGTATAAATATGTTATTTGTTATAACGCAACAATTGCGCAAACCGTATTTTTATTCATCAAATAGACACGTTAATTACTTGAAACGATTCATAATAAAATCTCCGTATTCTTAAAAAAAATTAAATGAATATTTTTTAAACAAGAAAAGCCTCATATGAGTATGAGGCTTTGGCATTATTTATGAAAATAAAATAACTATTCTTGATTATTCTTTTCCATTTCTTCTTTCAAATTAGCTAACGCGTCAATATCACCTAAAGTCGTTTTTTCTAATGTGTCAGAAAGTTTTTTTACAGTTTTCTTTACCGTTTTTTCTTTCTTATTTTCTGCGTCTTCGGCACTCATCTTTTCATCTGCAATTAAATCTTGAAATATTCGGCTGTGAGAGACAATGATTTTCTTATTTTCTTTTGAAAATTCAATAACTTTATAATCCAATGTCTCATCTAAGCGTGCTTTCGTTTTGTCTTCTTTTTCTAAATGACGAGTTGGAGCAAAGCCTTCGACGCCATAAGGAAGAGCAACTACAGCTCCTTTTTCAGAAACGCTGATAATGGTTCCTTTGTGAATTGAGTTTACAGTAAATATCGATTCAAATACATCCCAAGGATTTTCTTCTAATTGTTTATGACCTAAGCTCAAGCGACGATTTTCTGCATCTACTTCCAATACAACCACTTCGATTTTATCTCCGATTTTTGTAAATTCTGCAGGATGTTTGATTTTTTTCGACCAAGAGAGATCCGAAATATGAATTAAACCATCTACTCCTTCTTCCAATTCTACAAAAATACCAAAGTTTGTGAAATTACGAACAGTGGCTTCGTGTTTTGAACTTACCGGATATTTTGCTGCAATAGACAACCATGGATCGGGAATCAGTTGTTTGATACCTAAAGACATTTTACGTTCTTCACGATCAAGTGTCAAAACAACAGCTTCAATTTCATCTCCGATCTTCATAAAATCTTGAGCGGAACGTAAATGTTGCGACCATGACATTTCCGAAACATGAATTAAGCCCTCAACGCCAGGTACTACTTCAATAAATGCACCGTAATCAGCAATAACAACTACTTTGCCTTTAATTTTATCTCCTACTTTCAAATTTGCATCCAAGGCATCCCATGGATGAGGTGTCAATTGTTTCAATCCTAATGCAATACGACGTTTTGTTTCATCGAAATCAAGGATAACCACATTGATTTTTTCATCCAAATGAACAATTTCTTCAGGATGATTGATACGTCCCCAAGAAAGATCCGTAATGTGAATAAGACCATCTACGCCACCCAAATCAATAAATACACCATAGGAAGTAATGTTTTTAACAATACCTTCTAATACTTGGCCTTTTTCCAACTTCGCAATAATTTCAGCTTTTTGAGCTTCAATTTCATCTTCGATAAGTGCTTTGTGAGAAACAACAACGTTTTTATATTCGTGATTAATCTTTACAACCTTGAATTCCATGTTTTTGTCAACAAATACATCGTAATCGCGAATAGGTTTCACATCAATTTGCGATCCGGGTAGGAACGCTTCGATATTATCAAATACGGTAACAATAAGTCCTCCTTTTGTACGGCATTTTACGTAACCGGTAATAATTTCTTGCGATTCATAAGCAGCATTAACACGTTCCCATGATTTTAAGATACGAGCTTTTTTGTGAGATAATAAAAGTTGTCCATTTGAGTCTTCTTGACTTTCCACGTATACTTCTATTTTACTACCGGCTTTTAAATCCGGATTGTATTTCAATTCAGAAGCAGGAATAACTCCATCTGATTTGAAGCCGATATTTACAACTGCTTCACGATCATTAACAGCAACAATAGTACCTTCAATAATGTCTTGTTCTGTTATTTGATTAAATGTTTTTGCATAAGCTTCATCCAATTTTACTTGTTCTGCTTCAGAATAACGTGTTGTTTTTTTTCCTATCGAATTCCAATCGAAATCTTCAAGAGGTTTGATGTTTTTTAAATCCATCTAATTGGGGGTTTGTGACTGCTTACTCAGTCGGGTTAAACTTATAGTAACTATTAAACCTCTAATTACAAGTTTATTAGTAAGAATAGATGCAAC
>CAYYUE010000257.1:0-2925 GCA_964474745.1 uncultured Bacteroidaceae bacterium
GAAATTTTTAAACGGAAATAAACAAATAATGTTACAATATATATTTATTTTCAGTAATCAATTTTTACTAATATCTAATTTTCTATAATAAAAATTATTTTTCAAATATCTCTTTAAGTTTGTTTTCCAACTCTGCTCCTCTCAAGTTTTTTGCAATCACACGACCTTGGTTATCAATAAGTATTGTAGCAGGAATTGACGATATTCCATATAATTTACCAGCTTCCGAATTCCAATATTTTAGATCACTTACATGATATGGCCAAATAAGCCCATCATCTGCTATGGCTTTTATCCATGAGTTTTTATCTTTATCTAACGAAACACTAAATACTTCAAATCCTTCTGGATGATACTTTTTATACAGCCGTACTACATTAGGATTTTCTCTGCGACAAGGGCCACACCATGATGCCCAAAAATCTATCAATACTACATTTCCTCGCAAATCGGACAATTTTAGCTCTTTATCTTCAGGAGAGTTCATTACAATATCAGGCGCTAACACTCCCTGACTAAGACTTTGTTTTATTTTAGTATCAATATTCTTTACAAATGGATCGTTTGGGTAAAGAGGCAGCAATGCATTCCTTACTTCTTCATATACGGAAATATGGGAAGCAAAATCTTGATCGAAACATGTTACTAAAAAGGCTGAAATCAACATATCTTTATTTTCTAAAATCAAGTTTTTAATTGCAGATTGAACATCTGGAAAAAGGCGTTTAAATTCTGTGATCAATTCTTTTTGACGTTCTTCTGTGGCTCCAGCATATTCTCTATTCAACAATTCAATCGGAGCATTTGCTTCTATAAACTTTTTGTAAACCATCATATTTTTAGAAGATTGCACATGAGAAAGCACAGGATAAATCCCAACAGTATAATCCAAACCAATTTGAGTATTCGGTTCTAATATCCAATACGTAATTTCTTCTTTCGAAGGCATAAATTGAACGGCAAATAACGAAGGTTCTTTTATTTCTAGAGTTACTCTATATTCTCCTTTTTTAGATATTTCTACCGTATCTACAGGGATAATTCGATTTCCTGAAATGCTATTGATTATTAATTGATTGTAAATAGGAGCACCTTCAAATTTTACTTTCCCGAAAACAGTCGTTTTTTGAGCCTGCAAACCGGTTAGGAAAAATAGGCATTGAATCATACAATAAAAAATAATTTTTTTTCTCATAATAATATTATTTCTTGTTAATCACATGAATTGCTTTTTGTAAATCCTTATCAATAGATAAATATATTTTATAAAATGCCTCATCTCCATATAGTAATTGAGCCACGTACGTTTTCAACATCGTTTTTATTTCCATCCCATACGTCTGTATCGATTTCATATTTTTCTTAATTCCTCGCTTTTCCGCATAAGTGACAAAATCATCAAATAGGGCCTTCGAAACCACAAAATTCTGAACAAACTTTTCCACTGTAGCATACTTCTGTAAAAGTACATTCCTATTTTTTTCAGTATAGTCGAACGCATATTTATATAATAATCCTTTTTGCAAAAGTTCATTATAATAAGTTATCAAAGAATCTTTCTCGTAGGGCAATACGATATCCGGATAAATTCCTCCACCTCCATATACAACACGACCTTTACGAGTATAATATTTTGTAGTATCACTTTCTGTTTTTCCATTCTTCGAATTTTCCATTTCAGCAGCCAGCCGTAAAACAAATTCATGATAATACTCATCAGTCCCTTTGTCATAAGGTCGTTGGATAGAACGTCCGGAAGGGGTGTAGTATCGAGCCGTAGTTAAACGAAGAGCAGAACCGTCAGGCATTTCATATTGCTCCTGAACCAATCCTTTTCCAAAGGAACGTCGTCCTATAATAGTTCCTCTATCGTTATCCTGAACAGCACCCGCTACAATTTCACTTGCCGAAGCAGAAAATTCATCAATCATAATAACTAATTTTCCTTCTTCGAATATACCCCCGTTCGTAGAGAAACTTTCATTCAAAGGGCTTGTCCTACCTCGTGTGTAGACGATCAGCTCATCTTTTGGTAAAAAAAGATCGGCTACCGCTACCGCCTGCTCCAAAAGTCCACCGCCATTACTTCGTAAATCGAGAATCAAGCTTTGCATTCCTCCTGCCTGTAATTTTTTCAATGCCTCATAAAGTTCTTTATAGGTGGTAAAAGAAAATTTTGTCAATTTAATATATCCGACTTCTGGAGTTAGCATGCCGCTATAAGAAACACTATGAGACGGTATCACATCACGTTTTACCGTAAAATATAACAATCCGTCTAATCCAGAACGCTTAACCCCCAATTTTACCTTTGTTCCTTTGGGCCCTCGCAATAATTTAATGATATCGGAATCTTTTATTTTTATTCCCGCAATCGTAGAATCATTAACCGTAATAATTCTGTCTCCATTCAAAATACCGGCTCTTTTTGAAGGTCCTTTGTCCAAAGCCTGAATTACATATAGGGTATCTTCTTCCATTCGGAAAGCAATCCCTATCCCTTCAAAATTTCCTTCAATCTCCTCTTTTTCCGCTTTAAACTCTGTTTTTGGGATATAAGCCGAATGCGGATCCAGTTCTTTTAGCATATTAGTAATAGCATCATCAATCAATTTTTCATATGATACAGTATCCACATAATCATTTAAGATAAGTTGTATCACACCACTTAACTTATCATTTCCTATCATTTGCATTTTGTCTTCTCCATAAACAGTTCCATTTTTAGTTGATGGAGCCAGCAAAATTCCTAGCAAAATACCAATCACTATAGCTACCGACAAAAATATAGCTACATGCGAAACTTTTATCTTATTATCCATAAATCTTTTCTCAATAATATTTTTCTTATTTTAGATTATTCTCATCTAAAGCAATGAAAACAACGTATTGATTAATAACATTAAAAAAAAGGAATTTCTTTTT
>CAYYUE010000258.1:0-2914 GCA_964474745.1 uncultured Bacteroidaceae bacterium
GATATAAGTAACTGGGAACATGAATTTATGAAAGCAATTATCGAATTCAAAGAACAATATAAATTATTACCTTCATATATTGCAGCGAGTGAACAAACTCATACGCAAATCGATTTTATAACCAATTATACTCCTGCCCGCTATAGTGTTTCGTTATATAATGCACCTAAAAATAAAAATCAATATATACGTCTTACTCATTTTGCTTATGAGAAGCGTTTTATTGAATTGGTTTCCGATTCGAATATGGAAGCAAATACATTTACATTAGAATACGATGCTGTATTTGAGTATCATATGGGTCTTGTAGAAGCTCATACATATAATAGCTCATACCAAGTCGCATAAAACAAGAACTTTTTAATTTTTCGATTGTTTGTATGTCAATTAATCCTATTTAAATAATCCAAAATATATAGAAGTTATGAAATTCATATTACCTCCACTCCCCTATTCAATGGATGCGTTGGAACCTTTTTTATCCAGACGTACCATTGAATTTCATTACGGAAAACATCATGCGACATACGTAGAAAACGTAAACAAGCTAGTTCAAGACAGCTATTTTCAAGATAGCAATTTGGAAGATATCATAAAACATGCTGATGGAGCACTATTTAATAATGCCGCTCAAGCTTGGAATCATACTTTTTATTGGAATTGTTTTTCTCCAGATGGAGGAGGTATTCCAGAAGGAGTGCTGGCTGAAAAAATTAATCATGCATTTGGTTCTTTCGACGAATTTAAAACCAAATTTGCTATTGCTGCTACATCATTATTCGGATCGGGTTGGGTTTGGCTTGTTGAAAATAAAGACAAAAGTTTAGAAATATTCTCAACCAGTAATGCGGGAAATCCACTTCGATTTGACAAAAATCCGTTGATTACTTGCGATGTCTGGGAACATGCCTATTATCTGGATCGCCAAAATCGTCGCGCAGATTATGTAGTTGAATTCTGGGATAAAATAGACTGGGGAGCAGCAGCAGAACGATTGCAGCACAAAAAAATTGAAGCATATCAAAAAGCATAACAACGTAATCTTATTCTTCAATAAAAAAATGTCGGACTTTCGAAACAAATATGTATTCGAAAGTCCGATTTCATTTTAGATTGAAGTATATAATATACTTCAATCATTAATTATGTTATTTATATTTTACCATTTTCTTTGACGGAGGTCTTGTGTTCATAATGAAAAATTTTCTTGCGTTGTTGTAGTAATAAAAATAAAGCTAATAAAAATGAAAGTATGTCTGCTATAGGAGCCGCAATCCAAACACCATCCAAACCACTCCAATTCTTTTGTTCAAACCAATAAGGCATTAGGAATGTTAATGGAATTAAAAACAATACTTGACGAGATAAACTCACCAATATGGCAACCCATGGTTTATCAATAGACTGAAAAAAATTGGAGTTGACCATAATAAATCCTACCAAGGGAAACAATAATAAAATAAATCGTAATCCCCGAGCTGACATCTGAATTAATTGAGAATCTCCTGTAAAAGCCTTCACGATGAGCTCCGGTGCAAACAATGCACTTATAAACCCTACTATTGCCACAGCGGTCGCACATTGAATTGTAAGAAAAAATGCATGTTTCATTCGTTTCATATATCCAGCCCCATAATTATATCCTACAATAGGTTGCATTCCTTGACAAAATCCTAAGATGAATAATACTAAAAAACTTGCAAAACTATTGATTATACCATAAGCCCCTACTGCATAATCACCTCCGTATCGCATCAACTGCCAATTTAAAATAAGAACAACTCCTGATGCGGCAACATTCATTAAAAATGGAGAAACGCCGATAAGTGTGATATTCCGAAAAATATATCCTCTTAGTATGAATCCATGTCGATGAAATCGAATAAAAGAATTTTTCTTTATAAAATGTTGTACCGCCCAAGATGCGCTAATGATCATTGAAATAAGAGTAGCTAAAGCAGCTCCCTTAATTCCCATATCGAGCACAAAAATAAATATTGGATCCAGAATAATATTACAAATAGCACCCAATACATTAACATACATAGATTTATTAGGGTATCCGGAAGAACGCATAAGCCCACTTAGATTGAATGTTAAAGAAGTAAAGACACATCCCGGCAATACTATCATTAGATAATCTCGAGCATAATTTATGGTTTGCTCGGTTCCTCCAAAAGCATATAATATCGGATCCATCAGCAAATAGACTAAAACACAAACACCCCCACTGAACAATAGCGTCAAAATCAAACTATTCCCCAATATTTCTTCAGCCCATCGAATATCTTTTTTCCCTAACACGATAGAGAGTCTAGCAGAACCTCCAACACCAATCAATGTTCCAAAAGCTTGCATAATATTCATGATAGGAAATGTAAGAGCTAACCCCGCAATAGCTAAAGGTCCGACTCCGTGTCCAATAAAAATTCGATCTACAATATTATATACAGCAACCACTATCATACTGATAATGGACGGAATTGAATATTTCCATAAAAGTTTTCCAATCTTTTCTACACCAAGCTCTCTCGTTTTTTCTTCGTGTTGCATAATTTTTTCTTTGGGGTTGCAAATGTACATGAAATTCCTGAACTATATGCAAAAGAATAGAAGTTTAAAAATAGAATGTATTGTACCCGTTTTAAGAATAATCCACAAAAAAGTATACGTCTATCATTCTTGCGATTCTCTGCCGCTAGAAACCCGCTATAAAATATAACAATAAATTAGGATATTTATCTAACCTTGCAGATAGAAATAAGCTTTCTCAAAAATGTATGGTCAATAATTTTTAAAATCTTCATTTGTTATGTGGGTTTCATTTTTTTGTTAACTCATCATTCATTTTCTAAAAAATAAACATACTTCTATACAAGAAATCAAACAGAAAACAAGCGGTTTTTGTTATATA
>CAYYUE010000259.1:0-2913 GCA_964474745.1 uncultured Bacteroidaceae bacterium
GTATTTGGAATTTTATCCTTATATTTGTGTCATAAAAATTAATCTATTCTTATTATGAAGAAACGTATATTAATATATTTACTTTCAGCTATCTTGATCGTCTTATTGACTTTGATTGTAATACAGGGATACTTGATGCAAGAATCGATTCGAACAAGCGAGGCTATGTTTAAAGCGAATGTAACAAGATCGATGGAAGAGGTCTTTAATCAGATAAATAAAATTAATATGCGAAATTATTTAATGGAAAACAATCGATATCGATTGTTGCGGTATAGGCGGATTGAAAATATAAATAGCCGCATTAAAAAGCTGCGAGAGGCAAATCCGGAGCTCTTTATATGCCGTTCCAATGCAACATATTTTAGTGAGGGGAGAAAATATAGAAAATTGTCAGAATCGGATTCTAATATTATTGTTCTATATAATGAACTACGCTCAAAACGAGATATGCTTAGGGATACTTCGGCTTCATTTGAACAGTTTATAAATGAAATGATGAAATATGTATCAGCATGTAATGTTTTCGATAATAAAACCATCAATTATAAGATGCTAGATACGTTAATCTATAAGAAACTTAAAGCAAATGATATTTTTATAGAACCTTATATTGGAGTATTGGATTTTTCAAAGACAAAATTACTATATGTAAGTGATATGGAATACAGTGGAGAATTATTTTCAACTCCTTTTGTATTTGAGTATTCTCCAGGAGGGTTAAGATCTGCAAAAGTAATTTATATCTCGTTATATTTCCCCTCATCTGTTTTATTTCTGAACAATAATATTTATCGGTTTGTTTTAATCAGCTTTTTACTGACGCTTATGATTGTATTTGTATTCATTATGTTAGTAAGATTAATCTTGCAACAACAGAAATGGGAACAAATGAAGACAGATTTTGTAAGTAATATGACACATGAAGTCAAAACTCCTATAGCCACAATATCGTTGGCTTGTGAAATGTTGCAAATTCCTGAAACGCGATCAGATCCGGAAGTCCTCCAAACATACTTACATATCATTTCTGAAGAAAATAAACGATTACGGGGCTTGATAGAAGTGGTGCTCCAGCAATCCAAAATGACGGATAAATCGTTTTCTATAAAACGAGAAAAAATGGATGTTCATGAAATTATTCGCGATGCTATTGAAACGGTATCGTTTATTATTTCGAATAGAAAAGGTAAAGTAGAAGTTGATCTTAAAGCAAAAGATCCGGTTATAATAGCCGATAAATTACATATCACAAATTTAATTTATAATTTGGTAGACAATGCGGTGAAGTATTCTCCATATGATTTGGAAATAAAAATTGCCACTATGGATGATCTCAATGGTATTCATGTTATTGTTAGTGATAAAGGCTTAGGAATTAGTAAAGATAAGTTGAATCGAATTTTTGATAAATTTTATCGAGTTTCTACAGGAGACCTTCATAATGTGAAGGGGTTTGGCATTGGCCTTAGTTATGTAAAAGAAATCGTAAATTCTCATAAAGGAAAAATAGAAGTTGAAAGTGAACTTGGGAAAGGTAGTTCATTTGATGTTTATCTTCCCCGAACCTAGATTCGCACTCATCAAATATAAATTTAATTTCTGGAGCCGGAATAAGAAAGACGTATTGTAATGTATGCCTCCAAAGGGAATGTTTGTACTTCCTTTGGAGGCATATAATTTGTATTATTTATACATTAAAAAAACAGTGTTACGTTTATGCAAATTTGGAGGGTTTTTGCACCATTGTTTTGCAGTTTTTACTTTTATATATTGCGTATCTAATGTGATATCGCAAGCTACACAAATAAGTGTATTGGGTTTGCATTGACTTGCTAATGTCTCTAATAGTTGATTGTTTCTATATGGAGCTTCTATAAATATTTGTGTTTGGTTTTCCGTAAGGACTCGAGATTCTAAATTTCGAATATACTGATTCCTTTCGTGCTTTTCAATAGGAAGATACCCGATGAAAGCAAAATTTTGCCCGTTGAACCCTGATGCCATGAGTGCCATCAATAAAGAGGAGGGGCCGATTAAGGGAATAATGTCTATCTCTTTTTGTTGAGCGATACGAACAATGGTAGCTCCCGGATCAGCTATGCAAGGCAGCCCTGCTTCTGATAATAATCCGATATTTTGACCTTCTTGAATGCTATCTAAATAATGTATTATATCAATATCTTGGGTGTGCTCATTAAGGAGATGAAATGTGCACTCATCAATAGAATGTTTGAATCCCGCTCGTTTCAAAAAACGACGAGCTGTGCGCAGTTCTTCCACAATAAAGACTGTGCATGTATTCAGTAGCGTATGATTGTATTCCGGTAAACTGAATGACAAATTTTCATTTCCAATTGTTACCGGAAAAAGTATGAGCTTTCCTTGTTGCATGAGTTAAAAAAGTTATTTACGAAAATCGTAGTTAATCATGTCAATTTGTAATTGCGTAAAAAGAGCCCCTGTTTTATCTTTTTCGATCATTTTTTCAATGTTCTTATCCGGAGGAAGCAGGCCTTTATATTTAGTGTAATAATTCATTACATTTTGTAACCCGGCATAAGCATAGTCGGATTTTAATAATTTCTTTTTTGTAGCTAATGATTTTTTTGCCCAACCACTTAAAAAGTACGTAAGCATATTTGGTGAAGAGTTTATAAATGGAGCAATTTTTTCATCGACAACAATAGATATATCCGGCGATTTATCCAACCATGCTGTAAAAAAAGTTTTTGCTTCTTTTTGTTCTTTTTCATATATATTGGGAGATATATTTTCTAGCCAATTAATACATTCAAGAATGCATACGTTATATTGTTCACAATCTTCCGATTTCGTTATGTCATATTTTGGAATTTCAAATGCTGTTTGTGCATATAATGAGAATGAGAATGCTGTGATGATGAATAATAA
>CAYYUE010000260.1:0-2909 GCA_964474745.1 uncultured Bacteroidaceae bacterium
TTAGAGAAATTTTATGAGGGAAAAACTTCTAAAAATGAAGAATATAAATTGGTGTTTTATTTTCTAAATAACAAAGAGATCCCAAATGATTGGGAAAAAGATAAAAATCTTTTAATCGGTCTTTTATACATGTCTGAGAAAAAGAATTTGGATTTGCTTCACAAAAAAATTGAATCTATATATGAGCAGAATAAAAATGAGGTCTCTAAAAAGAGAACAAAATCAGGAATAGATATCCTAACATATTTAAAAGAAAACAGATGGAAAGTTTCGGGTGTAGCAGCAAGTTTAGTATTATTAATCGGATTTGGTTTTATAATAAAAAACAACATACATCTTTCCTCTCGAATGAATCTTATTGCGAAATCTACTATTATAAATGATTCTAGATCTAATATAATCAAAAATCTAGAAGCCGATACACTTGCGTTGCCAGACGTAAAATCAATGCATACACCCGAAACTGAAACATCTTATATTAAAAATGAAGAAGAAGATAAGAACAATACAGAAAAAAATAAGGACTACTTAGCATTTTCAGGAACTGAAAATGACACCGAAATTATAATACTTAACAACTACAATATCAATACAACAGATATTTTTGGATGGATTGAAGAAACGATTATTCCTACACATATTAACATAGAGTAGAATTTCATAAGCATATTGAAAGGAGCAAGAATTATTGTAAAAGCTTATGAAACAACATAAAAATTTATTTTTAAATATCCATAATCATGAAAAATGCTATTACTCGACATCGGAATGAAGAAGTTTATGCGTTAATACGCCAGTTATCGTACGTAGTAAATAATACAAATAAGCCTCATTCTATTTATAGAACTTCAAAATTAAGTACGTATAGAAAAATGAAAGCCCCTGAACAAGAATAAATCACCAAATTTGAGCATTTATCGTTTTTACAGTAACCAATGATTTCCAAATGGTTACTGTAAAAATATAAATTCATTCATTATTGATTTTACGAATACCTCTAAATTAATTGTAATGAATATTTGATTTTTTTTATTCTTTCACTTAGTTGTGCATCTACTTTGTCAAAATCGACCACATTTGATAAGATTCCTTTTACCTCGAAATAAAACTTAATTTTAGGTTCTGTTCCCGAAGGACGAATCGTAATTTTACTCCCATCTTCTGTAAAAAATTGTAGCACATCTGACTTTGGTAAATCTATGAAATCACGTTCTCTTGAATTTAAACAAAGTGAGTATTGTAATAAATAATCCTTTATGCAAACTACATTGGAATCAGCAATCGTCTTAGGAAAATTATTCCGATAATTATACATCATTTGTTGAATTTCCTCATGTCCCGTTTTTCCTTTTTTTGTCATTGAAAAAAGCTCTTCTTTATAAAAACCATATTTTTGATATAAACCAACAAGGATATCAAAAAACGTTTTTCCTTGATCAGCTGCCCATGCGGCTATTTCTGCAATCATAGCACAGGCACTTACCGCATCTTTATCTCGAACAAAATCCCCTATTAAGTATCCATAACTTTCCTCTCCTCCTCCGATAAAGGTCTCTTTTCCTTCTAACGATTTTATTTTATCGGCAATAAATTTAAATCCCGTCAATACATCATATGATTTTACCTTATTATGCTTAGCCATATTCTCGAGTAATTCCGAAGTTACAATAGTTTTTACTATATACTCTTTACCTGTTAATTTATGGTTCGCTTTCCATTGTGTAAGTAAATAATAAATAAGTACTGATGCTGTTTGGTTCCCATTCAATAATATCCATTGTCCATCTCGACGTTTTATTGCAACACCTACACGGTCTGCATCAGGATCTGTTGCCATTACAATATCAGCATCTATATCTTTTGCTAAGACAATAGCCTGCTCCAAGGCTGATTTTTCTTCAGGATTAGGAGATTGTACTGTTGGGAAATTCCCATCAATAACGGCTTGAGATGCAACCATTGTAACGTTTTCGAAACCTAACCTTTTAAGGGTTTTAGGAACAAGTTCTACTCCTGTTCCATGTAAAGGAGTGTAAACTATTTTCAAATCCTTATGTTTCTGAATAATTCCAGGCAATAAGCTGTTTTCAGTTATTTTATCGATATATATATTATCAATATCTTCTCCTATCGTCTCGATTAAATTTTCACTTCCGATCATTTTAATATCATCCAAAGAACGAATTTTTAATACTTCATTGATAACATTTGTATCATGTGGTGCTACAAATTGTCCGCCATCATCCCAATAAGCTTTGTAGCCATTATATTCTTTGGGGTTGTGTGAAGCTGTAATCATAACTCCTACCTGGCAACCAAGATAACGAACTGCAAATGAAAGTTCCGGAGTAGGGCGTAATTTATCAAAAAGATATACTTTTATTCCATTTGCGGCAAATACATCCGCTGTAATTTTTGCAAAGAATGGGCTATTATTGCGGCTATCATATGCAACAACAGCTTTCAGAGGACGAATATGTGAAAACGATTTCATCACGTAATTTGCCAATCCCTGAGTAGCCATCGCTATTGTATATTGATTCATCCGGTTAGTACCTACTCCCATAATGCCACGCAATCCTCCTGTACCAAATTCCAAATTACGATAAAAGCTTTCATTCAATTCTTCCTGATTCTCATTTATCATTTTTCGAATTTCACTTTTAGTAGTTTCATCGTAATTACCATCTAACCATTTTTTTACATTTTCTTTATAAAGTACTTCTATGTCAGATTTAGCTTTAAGAATACTCATATCTTTATTAAAGTCCACAAATAAAGGCTCAATAGGAGCTACTTTAGTGTTTTGAACTTCTAGTAAGAAAGCACTAGCTGTATCTCTATTCATATATATAGGAGTAATTTTAGGCTTAGAAATCTTAGCAGTCTCCTGAGGTTTACCTTCAAAT
>CAYYUE010000261.1:0-2905 GCA_964474745.1 uncultured Bacteroidaceae bacterium
TATATTAATTGATGCTACATGTAGTTCTGATTTTTTTTCTCGATATGTTGCTGTACGAAGTCTTGCAGATTTCAAAATTGCATGTGATAAAAAAGAGAATGAAAATATTTTTGATTTTTTAATCAAAATCAAGGAAGATGTTTCTTCTGAGTTTTTTTTACAACAAGTAATACATTATTTGACATTAATAAATAAATAAAATGAAAGCAAATTTTTCAGGAACAGGAGTTGCCATAATTACTCCGTTTCGTAAACAAGGAACTATAGAATTTAGCACATTAGCAGATCTTATTGAAAATATAATTAATGCAAAAGTTGACTATATTGTAGCATTGGGGACTACCAGCGAAGCTGCCACAATGACTTCAAAGGAAAGGGCAGCTCTTATTGACAATATTTTAGAAATGGGAAACGGCCGTATCCCTATTGTGTTGGGTATAGGTGGTAATGATACATTAGAAGTCGTTGATACAATAAAGCATACTGATTTTAGCGGTATTGATGGTATTTTATCCGTCTCTCCCTATTACAATAAACCACAACAACGAGGTATTTATTTACATTATAAAAGCATTTCAGAAGTTTCTCCTGTTCCCATTATTATGTACAATGTACCGGGGCGTACAGCCTCTAATATTTCAGCAGAAACAACGTTACAAATAGCCAATGAATGTTCCAATGTGGTTGCCATCAAAGAAGCTTCTGGAAATATGGCTCAAATTATGGAAATTACTCGTAATAAACCTTCTCATTTTTCTGTAATATCCGGAGACGATGCACTTACTCTCCCTATGATGTCGATTGGAGCTAACGGTGTTATTTCTGTTGTAGCGAATGCGTTCCCTGAAGAAATGGTACAAATGGTAAATTATTGCCTCAAAAGTGATTTCAAAAAAGCGCTACCTATTCACTATAAACTATTACCCATTATAAATGCTCTTTTCGAAGAAGGAAATCCAAGCGGGATAAAAGCAGCATTAGAAATTAAAGGAATAATATCCAATAATCTACGTTTACCTTTAACAAAAGTGAGTAAACAATTATACAACAAATTATCCACTTTAATAGAAAACACAAATTTTTAATGGATCGGATCTCTTATGCAAAAAGTTGCTTCAGTAATGATTTATATGCTACTGAAACGACAGGAATTGAAATTGTTTCAGTAGAAAAGGATTACGCAAAATGCAGTTTATTGCTTAAAAAAAAACATAAGAATGCAATGGGTGCTGTAATGGGAGGTGTGCTGTATACATTAGCTGATTTTACATTCGCAGTAGCAGCCAACAACGAAGAACTTTCTACTGTTTCTATTTCGGGGCAAATTCATTTCCTTAGAGGAGTAAAAGGAAGCCAACTTATCGCAGAAGCTCATCCACTTAAAAAGGGTCGAAACAATAGCTTTTTTGAAGTATGTATTTATGACGACCTCAATACATTAATTGCAAAAGCATCTATTATTGGAGCAAAGAATCATCAAAAAAATATAACCTAAACATTTATTTATTTTCCTAATTGCTGATAGATCGATTTCCGGGAATAAATCCACTGCAAGATACCGCGTAATATTAAATATACAAGGAACGCAAACCACAAGCAATTATTTTTGAACATAATTGGATCAACAATATTCAGTTTGCTTAAATACCACTCTGAAATATAATAGATAATGAAAAATACCCCTGAGGCAATAAACATCGCATTCCTCATAGCCCTTGATGCAGTTGCTCCCACATAAATTCCGTCCCACAAAAATGCAGCAAAACCACCAATAGGAACAAGTAAAATCCATATAAAATACTGTTTAGATATCTCAATTAATTCTTTGTTGTTTGTGAAAATTTTCAGAAACAGCTCTCCTCCTATTATATACATAAAAGTAAATATAATACTCAATATAAATCCCCAACGAAACAAATACCGAATAGATTTATGAAGTAATAATTTATCTTTTGCCCCTATAAATCGCCCCACGAGGGATTCTCCAGCATAAGCAAAGCCATCCATGATGTAAGAAAACAACGTAAAAAATTGTAACAACAACGAATTAATTGCTAAGATTTCTTTACTGATTTGTGCTGATGCGGCTGTAATGTATGTAAACACGAGAGCCAAACAAAAAGTTCGTAAAAATATATCTGCATTAACATGGAAAAACTTTTTCATCTCATGAAGCTTCAAACTTTCCTTCATATTTAAATACTTTCGAAAAACTTTTCCATAGTAACGAGAAGCAAGCACAAATCCTACTATTAAACCACCATATTGTGCAATAACAGTTCCTAATGCAACTCCTGCCATATCCCATTTCAATCCAAATACAAAGAATAAACTGAACACAATATTTAATATATTGATAAAAATGGCTATCCACATAGGCATTTTTGAATTTTGCATCCCTATGAACCAACCTTTCAATGCATAAAGTCCTAAGGTTGCAGGAGCTGCCCAAATTCGTACCACGAAATAAGTTAGTGCTAATTTTTGAATTTCAGAATCTCCCTTTATAATATACAAAGCTACTTGTGAAATAGGCTTCTGAAAAACAATTAATAATAAAGCGATCAATAGAGCTATTGAAAATGCTCGAACAAAGATTTTCACAGCTTCAGAAAAGTCTCTAGCGCCGTATGCTTGAGCGGTGAATCCACTTGTTCCCATACGCAAAAATCCAAAATTCCAATAAATAAGATTAAATATACTTGTACCAATAGTAATAGCTCCTATATGATCAAGACTAAGATGACCGACTATAGCCATATCCACCATTCCCAATAAGGGTACTGTGATATTTGTAATAATATTAGGTATAGCAAGTTGCAATATTTTTTTATTCATATAAGTTCACATCTTCCTGTATACAAAAGTACTACAATTTTAATAATATACATAAAGGACGAGGATT
>CAYYUE010000262.1:0-2860 GCA_964474745.1 uncultured Bacteroidaceae bacterium
AATAGTACTAACAATAAAAAATAATAGAGAAATGACAAAAGCAGAAATCGTTGCAGATATCGCTGCAAAAACTGGCATTGAAAAAGTAGCTATTCAGGCAACCATTGAATCTTTCATGGATGTAATTAAAGATTCATTGGCGAATGGGGATAACGTTTATTTACGTGGCTTTGGAAGCTTCATCGTAAAGAAAAGAGCAGAAAAAACAGGTAGAAATATTTCGAAAAATACGACTATTATCATACCTGCACACAATATTCCAGCATTTAAACCTGCAAAAACGTTTGTTCAAGAAGTAAAAAAGAGTGTAAAATAATTTTAAGTTTTTTATAATGCCAAGCGGAAAAAAGAGAAAAGGTCACAAAATGGCGACCCACAAACGGAAAAAACGTTTGCGTAAAAACAGACATAAGAAGAAATAATTTCTATCTTATTTAGCTAAAACAAATTACACAATGGATACATTCGTTGTGTAATTTGTTTTTTATAATGCATAATAATTATTTACTATGAAATATAAATAAAATTAAACGAAACTAATAACTAAAGAACGTCCACTGTGAACAAAGAATTAATAATAGCATCATCAGAAACAGAAGTTGAAATAGCGTTAGTTGAGGACAAACAATTGGTGGAACTACATAAAGAGAAAAAAAACCATCAGCATGTAGTTGGAGATGCTTATCTTGGGAGAATAAAAAAAATAATGCCCGGTTTAAATGCTGCATTTGTCGATGTGGCACACGAAAAAGACGCGTTCTTGCATTATCTTGATTTGGGCCCACAATTTGCTTCCGTAAACAAATTTATGCGATTAGCGATGAATGGAGACCCCAACGCTACCAATCTTCAAAATTTCAAAATTGAACCTAATATCGAAAAAACAGGAAAAATTACCGACATATTAAAAAGCGGACAATTCATCCTTGTACAAATAGCAAAAGAACCTATATCTACAAAAGGGCCTAAAGTAAGTTCCGATATTTCTTTTGCGGGACATTATTTAGTGCTTGTTCCATTTTCCAATCGAATTTCGATTTCGCAAAAAGTAAAAAGCATAGAAGAACGTAATAGACTTCGAAGATTAATACAAAGCATCCGCCCCGCTAATTTTGGCATTATTGTTCGAACTAATGCTGAAGGTAGAAGCGTCGCCGAACTGGATACGGATTTACGATCATTAATGCAATCATGGAAAACAATGGCGACAAACTTAAAAAATGCCACACATCCTAAAAAATTAGTATCCGAACTTAATAAAACCTCTGTCCTTCTTCGAGATGTACTTACCGATGATTTCAACAGTATATACGTTGATAGTCTCGAGATGTATAATGATATCAAAAATTACATACAATCCATCGCTCCTGAGAAATGTGATATTGTAAAATATTATAAAATGAATACCCCTATATTTGAACAATTCGGTATTCAAAAACAAATTCGGAGCTCGTTTGGTAAAATTGTGGCAATTCGTTCAGGGGTGTACCTCATTATTGAACATACTGAAGCTTTACACGTAATTGATGTAAATAGCGGAAATCATATTAAAGCAGGAGAAGGTCAAGAAGATACGGCTTTGCAAGTAAATATGGAATCCGCAGTTGAGATAGCTCGCCAGCTCCGGTTACGCGATATGGGAGGTATTATTATTATAGACTTTATTGATATGTTATTAGCCGATCATCGGAAACAACTATATGAAAAAATGGTAGAAGAAATGGCTAAAGATAAAGCACGACATACGATATTACCACCAAGTAAATTCGGACTGATCCAAATTACCAGACAACGTGTTCGTCCAGTTGTTGATATCGATGTAGAAGAAAAATGTCCTCTCTGTGACGGCTCAGGAACTATTAAATCCAGTCTTGTAATTGTAGACGAAATAGAATCTAATCTAAAATACTTATTAACTGTTCAGAACGAAAAATCACTCACATTGATTACCCACCCATACATACATGCCTATCTTACAAAAGGATGGAGTTCTAAACAAATAAAATGGTTTTGGACATATAAAAAATGGACAAAAATTATACCTTCGGAATCATATAATTTACTAGAATATGTATTCTTAAATAAAAAAGGTGAAGAAATTACGTTATAAGAAAAAAGAGATGCACATTGGAAGCATCTCTTTTTTTATAAATGAATATTGTGAACACTCTAGATATCTATTTTTAAAATTCCAACAGAATAGCATTTATATTCCTAACCTAAAAGGTTAGGAATTTATTGAACTGAAATCAATGCCAAACGTTCTAAATCCATTGCTTTTGTTCGCTCTCCTATGGCACGATAAGCCGCAGAAAGTTGCTTTGCATATAAGAAAGCGATATGTTGATTGGTAGATGGTAAATAATATTCCATTTTATTTTCATAATTATACTTCTCCAAAAACAATTCTATCCCTTTTTTAGAAAATATTTCACCGTTTGCCGGATTGATGTAGAATAAAATATCTTTTTGTGATTTCGGCCATTCATTTTTTGCATATGCCAATATTATGTTTTCAGGAATAGCTATAGGTAAGATATACCAATGATATACAGAAGCCAATTGCAGATATAAATACGAAATCATCATTGTAGAGGCAAAACGAGAGCTTAACATCGTATCTACAAAAAGTGAAGGTAATGATAATGCATGATAATTGAAAGTGAATGACTGATCTTGAAATATAAATTGTTTCAAATTCGTTGCATTTTTCACAGCATTTTCATTAGTATAATTTTCGTAAAAATACTCTTTAAAATCATGTATGGTTTTCTTTACCTTAACTTTAGAATACTCCGCATTACAATACTCACACACAAATACAGAGAGAGAGAGAGAGAAAGAGAGGTAGAGAGAGATG
>CAYYUE010000263.1:0-2822 GCA_964474745.1 uncultured Bacteroidaceae bacterium
CCACCATTAGCATAGGATCTATTCTTGCAATATACGGATTTACGAAAACAATATTTACATTCCAGAAAGATTCAAAATATTATGTATATCAACCTACAAATAAACGAATGAAATCTCATAAAATTTATATCAATTCATCAGATCGTATAAAAGTTAGTAATTTTATAGAAGCGAATGATTTTTCAAAAATAAATCAACTGAAAAAAGAATTAAGTACAGGTAATATGCTTCATTTCCTTGGGACCGATGATGGTGAAGTTTTTTTACTTCAGGTAAATGAGTATATTCCTCATGCATTTGTTCCTGCATCTCCAGTTGTTGTACTTCAGAACGAATCAGCAAAAAAAGTGTTAGAGTTTATAAATTATAAATCATAAAATTATGTTCTATTTAATGCTCGCGGTGTTTGTTCTGGGCTATTGTTTTATTGCCCTAGAACATCCAGTAAAAATAAACAAAACGGCTACTGCACTGGTACTGGGTGTGGTTATTTGGACTATATATGTATTGGCAGGTCCAGGAATTTATCAAATATCCCATTCTTCGGAAGGATTTGATTTGTTTAAAGCTTCACATCCGGAAGCCTTACATCCTTTTATTGAATATGCTGTAGATAATCAGCTGTTAGAGCATCTTGGTGATATTTCAGAAATTTTGTTCTTCTTGATGGGTGCAATGACGATTGTTGAAGTTGTAGATCGTTATCAAGGATTCCGAATTATCACGGATAAAATTAAAACTCAGAATATTACTAAACTTTTATGGATTTTAGGGACCATTACGTTTTTCTTATCTGCAGTATTAGACAATTTGACCACCACTATTGTAATGATTGCGTTGCTTCGAAAACTTATTGGTGATAAAAAACAAAGGTGGTTTTTTGCTGGAATTATAGTGATTGCTGCCAATGCGGGAGGAGCATGGTCTCCAATAGGAGATGTTACTACTATTATGCTTTGGATTGGCAATAAAATCTCAACAGATAGCATTATCTTACATGCATTCATACCTAGCCTTATATCATTATTGATCCCTCTTGTAGTTGTTTCTTTCTTTATGAAAGGTAAAATAGATCCTGTTTCAGATTCGTCTCATGAGAATTCCATGCCATTGCCCATGTGGCAAAGAAATCTTGTCTTTATTGTCGGTATTGGCTCGTTGTTATTTGTCCCTATATTCAAAACGATAACTCACTTGAAACCCTATATGGGAATTTTACTTGCATTAGGAATTCTTTGGATTGTTACAGAGATACTTTACAGTAAGAATCCTGAGAAGAATAGAGATCTTCGGGTTGCCAATATTATTTCTCGTATTGATATATCCAGTATTTTGTTCTTTTTAGGTATACTGCTTGCCGTTGCGGGATTACAATCCGCAGGTCATTTGTCGTTATTTGCTACCCAATTGGATCAATCTTTTAATGGGAACTACTACCTTATTAATATAATTATTGGGATGTTATCTGCTATTGTAGATAATGTTCCGTTGGTTGCGGGCGCTATGGGAATGTATGATATGGGTATAAATGATATATTTTGGTTGTTTTTATCCTACTGTGCAGGAACAGGAGGTAGTATTCTTATTATTGGATCTGCAGCGGGAGTTGCAGCAATGGGAATGGAAAAAATAGATTTTATATGGTATCTGAAAAAAATTACCCCATACGCTTTATTAGGCTATTTTGCTGGAGCAGGAGTGTTCATTCTTATGAATATGTTTATCTTTTAGTATTAATAATTTTCTTTTATGACTACCCATAAAGATGAAGTAGATAAAATGATGATTATTTTTTAATTAATATGTTGTTAAATGACCCCGAAAGTATTTTTCTCTCCTTCGGGGTTTTTTATGTATAACTTTCGGACTTAATTATAGATAATGATATAGAATTTATTTTTTATTTATGAACTATATAGTATCAAGGAATACAACTTCTTCAAATCTATTTTGTTAAGAAGGTGAAGGTGTATTCTCTTTTTTATTGGAATTTTTACCTCTGTCTTCCATGGCAAAATAACTTGGAGAAAGAATTTCTACATCCGCTTTAGCGAAAACATCTTGAATTTGTTGAAGTAAATCGGAATAAATCCGGGGCATTTTAGATACATCCGAAATAAAACCGTTTATTTGGTATACCGGGTAGTTATCCGAAAGAGATGTTTCCAGTACAAACGGTTCAGGTTGTTTTTGAATCCCTTCGGTTTGTAATGCAGCATTGATGAGCAGTTGATGAACTGTCCTCCAAGGAACATCATATCCGATAGAAACTTGAGAATGAATAATAAGCCCATACTGTTTGGCAGACTGTGAAAGATTGGTCGAATTAGAAGTCATAATACTAGAATTTGGTATTGTTATTAATTCATTTTTATAAGTACGAATACGAATTACCAAGGCACTGCGTTCTACAACTTCTCCTTTGATATTGTTAAGTGAAATCATATCTCCGACCTCAAGCGAACGCATATAAGTAATGACTATACCTCCAATAAGATTTCCCACAAAGGAGGTGGAGCCTAATGAAATAAGAACTCCTATAAAAATCGAAACACCTTTAAATATTCCTGAATTTGAACCAGGAAGATAAGGGTAGATGATTGTAATCATAAATGCATACAACAAATATTTAAGTATGGTATAGGTTGATTTTGCCCAATCAGGATAAAAACCTTTTATTCGTAATCTTCCGGTCGCAATTTCATTGGATAGATATCGTGCTAGTTTTACTAAATAATGAACTACAATATAGATAATGGTAATCGTAAAAATGTTAGGAATATATTCTACAATAGCTTCAAATATGTTCTTGATAGGTTTTG
>CAYYUE010000264.1:0-2795 GCA_964474745.1 uncultured Bacteroidaceae bacterium
ATACCAGTCATAAAAATATCTATAAAATCGCAAACTTATTATATATACTTTTTGTTTGTTTTTTATTATTAACCTTGAAGGCATGATATTTATGCGGTATTTTTATGACTAGTATTTACTGCTTTTAAGAGGTGTTGAACTCACTTCATGGGATTGTTCAGAATGAGTTTAATGTCAATTAAAAATAACAAAGGCAGAAAAGATTGTTCTATGAATACAAAACTATTTTAAAGAAGTGCTTTTTTTAGAAAAAAAAATAAATGTCGATAAATCTTTGTACTTTTGTACAATTATTTTTTGAACCAAACGATAGGGATATTTTGATATGTCAAAAACCATAAAGATTCGAAAGGGATTAAACATCAATTTGGTAGGAAATGCCGATAAAATTGTTGTTAACAGTTTGTCAATAACTGAATATGCGGTAAAACCTGCTGACTACATAGGTGTTACACCAAAATTGTTGGTGGCTGAAGGAGATTCGGTAAAAGCTGGAACTCCGTTGTTTTATAATAAAAACAACGAAAATATTACATTTACAGCTCCAGTAAGCGGAGTTGTAAAAGTGATTCACCGAGGAGAAAAGAGAGTCATCCAGGAAATTGTGATCGAAACAAAAGGAGAACTACAATATGAATTTTTTGAAAAGGGGGTTCCTGCTGAACTTACGAAGCAAGACATTATAGAAAAGATGCTAAAAAGTGGTGTATGGACATTGTTGCGTCAACGTCCATTTGCAACCATCGCAGATCCAACCACAACTCCAAAAGCTATTTTTATATCAGGTTTTGACACAGCGCCATTAGCTCCAGATTACGATTTGTTAATGCATGGAAAAGGGGAGTCTTTTCAAATGGGGCTTAATATTTTGGCTAAGTTGACAAATGGAGCTGTTCACTTAGGTTTAAATCCACAAATGAACCGTACAGGTGTTTTTACAAATGCCAAAAATGTAGTTGTTCATGAATTTCAAGGACTACATCCTGCAGGGAATATAGGAGTCCAAATAAACCATATAGATCCTATAAACAAGGGTGATATTGTATGGTTTATTAATCCCCAAGATGTAATTACTATAGGAACATTGTTTTTGGAGGGAATTTACCGTCCTGAGAAATTGATTGCTTTTTGTGGTTCAGAAGTGCGCAAACCTCAGTATTACAGAGTATATTCAGGTGCATGTATCAAAAGTATTGCACAAGCGCAGGTAGAATCCCCTAATGTGCGTTTTATCTCTGGAAATGTGCTTTCTGGAACAACAATTACAAAAGAAGGATTTTTAGGAGCTTATGACAATCAGATATCTGTAATTCCAGAAGGAAATGAATATGAGTTTATGGGATGGTTAGCTCCCGGATTTTCCAAATTTAGTTTTTATCAAACGTTTTTATCAGGCTTTCTTAATAAATTCCATACTCATAAAAAATATAACATCAACACAAATTTCCACGGAGGAAAAAGAGCCTATGTCATTACGGGCGAGTTTGAAAAAGTATTCCCGATGAATATATATCCAATGCAATTGATAAAAGCTTGTATCATAGGTGATATTGATCAAATGGAAGCCTTAGGTATATATGAAGTGGAACCGGAAGATTTTGCTCTTTGTGAATTTATAGATACATCAAAAACTGAAATACAAACGATCATTCGTAAGGGATTGGAGATGGTTCGAAAAGAGATCAGTTAAGAGATATATAACTATTTTTTTACGAAATACATTATTCTCAAAGGATTTACAGTCGCAAATGGCATATAAGAATGGCAAACATTAGAAAGAGTATACAAATCCTAGTTTTAATACTGCTAGCAAGCATGCTGGGGTATGTTGTTTTTGTGGATACTTTTAAGGCTGAAACGGAACCCCTAAACTCAGAAATGATTCTTTGTATCGACGATTGTAGGAAATGTATTCATGCATGTGATTCTATAAAATTCAACAATACGGAATCAGGAAATGACCTTTCCGATACCGGAATCCCTTCGCAAGAAGAAGTTTGGAAGGAAATTTCCGACAGTGACCCGGAATTTATTTCAGAAACGGACGACGTATTTAAAAATGCCTCATCTGATGAATTTCTCGAAGTATCCGATTTCGAAGAGATGTCTAAAATCAATATGAAACAAGAGTCTACATCGGAGCCTTTTTTCCATACTTCAAACAAACCACAATTGATACTTATCCTTAGTTTGTTTTTAGCAACTGCATTGGCGGGTGTTTTTGTTTCCTATAGTCAATTGCGAAATCTACGCTACTTATTTTTATTAACGTCGTTGATTGTGGTAGGCTTTGTTTTAGGAAGTTGTCCTTGCATGTTCAAAAGTTTTGATAATACGATATTGCTAATGTGGAGTGGTTCTTTCAATTGGATTTCCGTGCTTTGGTTTTTAGGATTAATTCCATTGACATATCTTTTTGGAAAAGTATGGTGCGGATGGATTTGCCACTTTGGAGCATTGCAAGAATTTACGTACAAAACAACAAAATGGAATTTTTTACGGACAGCAAAAGCTCAGAAAATACTATTTATGCTGCAAACTATATTTTTTGTTGTATGGATTGTATGGCTTATTGCAGCTCAAAGTTCATTCTTTTGTCAATATGACGTATTTAGAATGATATTCAATTTGAATGTTGGAAGCATATTAGGTTGGGTATCGGTTAGTGTATTTCTGGTATCGTTGTTGTTTACCTATCGTCCATTTTGTAGAATATTTTGTCCTATAGGATGGATATTGGGGTGGATAACGAGAATTCCGTTTGCGCAACGATTGTGTATTGATGTGAATTGTGG
>CAYYUE010000265.1:0-2778 GCA_964474745.1 uncultured Bacteroidaceae bacterium
GCAACTTTCCGCTAATTTGTATTGTCGGAACTTCCGACAGGGCAACTTTCCGCTATTTTGTATTGTCGGAACTTCCGACAGGGCAACTTTCCACTATTTTGTATTGTCGGAAAAGCGGGCGTTGTTATTGTGTATGCGATTCTACGGATCGATTGGGGTTTTACTTTGTACCCCATGTTCGGGAGCAAGCGAGTATGTTGCCGGCAGGGTGCGACGGGCGGATATGGATATTGTATTTTGCTTAACCCCGCATAACTTATCAGCAGACTGAATACAATGCCAGTTAAAATACTAATGAATGCGCTCATTTTATCTGTTTTTTAGTTGTTTTCCCATTCCAACCGTTTATGCCTCGGTCAAGTTCATATACTTTGAAACCTTTGTCCACGAGTTTTTTAGCTGCTGTTTTGCTTCGAGCACCACTGCGACAATAGACAGCCACGGGGCGAGCCTTGTCCAATTTAGATGCGTTATTGTCGAATGAAGGTGATTGAACATCAATATTTAGAGCATTTGGAATATGCCCTGCAGCATACTCTCCGGCTGTTCGCACATCTATCAACTGAACGGTTTTGTTTGAAATTGTTCGGGCAAAATCACTGTTATTTTGCGAAGTAAATTTCGTTTCCTGCTGTTGAGCAATTACAAATAATGTGCTCAATAGGGTTAGTATTGCCAATCCGAATGTTTTCATCTTTTACATTTTTTCTTCAAGTAATTTTGGTATTTGAATACCCTCGCATTTTATGCTTTCCAAGAGTTGTTTACCCTTATCGGTCAGCAGAAAGAACATTTGACGTTTGTCTTTTTTTCCCATCACTCGTCGGATAAGCTCTTTTTTTTCAAGCGAAGCTATTACCTTCGAAATATTTGAGGAGGAGAGCCCCAATAGCTCACTCAATTCTCCCGATGATAATTTCTCTGTTTTTGCAAGCGAACAGAGTGCCATACCTTCGTTTAAGCAAATAGTATGCCTACGGATAAATTCTACCTCAAATTGATTGACTGCACGCTGAATATCGCGTATTTTACATAACTTCTCCATCTTATTTCTTTTTATGTACAGCCTGCCTGCCGCATATTTTCACGCATTTGCCACATTCGATACATTTTTCAGCATCGATTATCGGCAGTTCGTAATTCTCTTGCTTGATTGCTCCTACAGGACATATTGGAATCATCGGACAACGGTGGTTTTGCGGGCAGCGTCCCGCATCTATTGTTAGTGCCATCTTTTTTTATTTTTTAAGTAATATTTTGTCTATAGCTTTTTTTAAATCCGCTTTGCTCATTGCTCCTTGGGCCATCTGAGGCTGTCCGTCTTTGGGTACAAAGAGCAACGACGGAATCGAACGGATGCCGAATGCTGCCGCAAGTTCCTGTTCATTCTCGGTGTTCACTTTGTAGATTACAATACTATCGCCATATGCTTCCGCCAACTCTTCAAGAATGGGAGCCACCCTTTTGCAAGGGCCGCACCAAGATGCATAAAAGTCAATCAGAGCGGGTTTTTCGCCTAAATATTTCCACTCAGTGGGATTGGTTTCAAAATCTGCCACTTTGGAAAGAAAATCTGTCTTTGTCAATTCAATCGTTTTCATTTTATTTTCGTTTTTATTGTTATTATGCATTTGTGCGTTTCCGCAAGCTGCTAAACTAATCAAAGCTATTACAGCGATAAAAATAGGTTTCATTACTTTTTTGTTTATATTTTTTTATATCGTACTTCGGTGCTGATTGTGTCGATTTGATCTTTTTCGACATATTGATTTAATATAATATATTCAATTCTGCTTGAGATAGGTATAATCTCAATCCTGAGAGTCGCAAAAACATACAATTTTTGCTCGTTATGCCACACATAGTTGTTTTGATTGTTGCAACCAAACTGATGATGTGCTCCGATTTGCAACCTTTTAATAAATTATTCATTTTGCTTCTTTTTCTTAAACATACCAAACAACAATCCTCCTATTACGGCTCCCCAAAGCGAACTGTTAAGCGGAGACGAAGTAATTACGCACGTGCCGCTACTGCAACCTGCAAACCTCCAATAGAGATACCCTACCAAGGCCCCAATCACTACTCCAAGTAGTACAAGCCAATGCTTTTTTATCAATTTCATCTTATTAATTCCTCGTTCTATTTTAAATAATATTCCACTGGAAATATTTTCTATTGAAAGAAAACGATGCAAAGATATAATTTATTTTCCATTGGAAAATATTTTTTGGATTAATTTTCAGTCGTTAAAAAAAGAATGTATAGCTTATGAATCGAAGCATTGCATAATTCTCGAATACCCTTTTTGAATTTTCCGCCGACCTCTTCTTGAAGCAAATCTTTCCGGTTTAGGGATAAACATGGAATTGAGGTAAATACGTCGTTATTACATGCAAACGTGTTTACGAGTGATTTGTCCCTTCCTAAAATGGCATTGCGTGTAAATGTATCTGTTAAAAAAAAACGATAAAGCTTTTCTAGGGCAAGCCAGATTTAATTTGAGATACCTATATGTACAGTTTATGATCCATGTAAAATAAGTTGATGAGGGGACATAATATCTCCTTGGATTTTTTAAACAATAGAAGATACTCACAAGCGACTGTTTTTTGATCTTTTTGTACCATAATATTTACAAACATATTCTTTTGACTCACGTTCATTTTTTGTTCATTATGGTTTGAGTTGCGTCAAAATAAATACATAACATCGCCTATGATAGAAGGGTAGAAAAAAGCCTGTTTTACTTATTGATTTAGAATTCCAAACATAATT
>CAYYUE010000266.1:0-2755 GCA_964474745.1 uncultured Bacteroidaceae bacterium
TTGTCGCCGTCCATTATTACTCCAAATTCGGTTTCAAGTTTCCACGCTCCTTGACTTGATTCTAAAGTAATCCCTCTAATATTCAGATCCATTTCCTGCGATATCACTTTTGTTAATTCCTGCAATAATCCTTTTCTATCTATAGCTGTCAATCGTATCCCTGTCAAAAAGGATACATCCTCTCCTTCTCTCCATTTGGCTTTCACTATTCTATTTTCATGAGTAGCTAATAAATCCATAGCTACCTGACAACTCGTTTGGTGTACTATTATTTGATTATTATCTACAAATCCAACCACATCGTCTCCCTGTATCGGGTTACAACAATCGGCAATAACAGGCTCATATTTCTCAAATTTCTCTTCTAACAGTATGTTCCCAATATTATTTTGGAGCTTTTCTGCCAGATTAGTTTCCACGTCCGTATTTTTTACCGGAGCCAATTGTGTTTGTGAGAATGGACGGATCAAATACTTGAACGGAGATGCCAACATAAGCCATGGAGATTTCTTCTCTACTGCTTTGTTAAAACATTTGCGAATTTCATTTTCACCAATCGATCCTTTTGCTACCTGATAATACAGGTCCAAATCACTCAATATGTTTAATGAAGCTCTTAATTCTCCTAAAATAGAAGGAGTTGATTCATAATGAATATTCTCTAATAATTCATTCAACTTAATTTTACCTTCCAATTCAAATTTACGTTTTTGAATACGAAAATATTTTTTTATCTCATCCTTAGCTCGTTGTGTTTTTACATAAGGTATCCAATTTTCTTCAGGGCATGTTTTTTTAGAAGTTAAAATTTGTATTTGTTCTCCACTTTTCAACACTTGTTTATTAGAAACTACCTGTGAATTCACCTTAGCTCCCATACAACTCAGGCCCAATGCCGTATGTATTGCAAATGCGAAATCGAGCACACATGATCCGGCAGGCAATGTTACCATTTTACCTTTAGGTGTGAATAAATAAATCTCTTTGGTATATAAGCTTTGTTTGAAATAATCTACAAAATCCAATGCATTTTTTTCTGTATTTTCAAGTGTTTCTCGAATTTGCGACAACCAACCATCGACCACATTGTTCTGAATATCTTCATCGGGGTGTCCCTCTTTATACAAAAAATGTGCAGCCATTCCTTTTTCAGCAATAGTATCCATCCGTTTGCTACGAATTTGCACTTCAACCCATCTACCTGAAGGACTCATAACCGTTGTATGTATAGATTCATATCCATTTGCTTTTGGACTAGTTACCCAATCGCGAAATCGCTCAGGATTAGGGCGAAACAATGAGGTTACAAGGGAATATACTTTAAAACATTCTTCTTTCTCTATTTCTTCAGGCACATCAATAATAATTCGCATAGCGAAAATATCGTAAATTTCTTCAAAATCAATACGTTTTTTCTCCATTTTGCGCCAAATCGAATAAATGGATTTTATACGTCCATTTACCGTATAATGGTAGCCTCTTTTATCGAGAAGTTCCCGAATAGGTATGCTAAATTTTTCAATAAAATCTTGACGATCGATTTGCGTAGTTTCTATCAGTTGTTTAATTCTGTTATATGCTTGAGGATTGGTGTATTTCATTACCAGTTCTTCAAGTTCTGTTTTTATAGAATACAACCCTAAACGATGGGCAATAGGAATATAAAGATATTGCGTTTCCGATGAAATGGTCAATTTTTTTGT
The DNA here is from genome assembly GCA_964474745.1 of uncultured Bacteroidaceae bacterium. Lineage (GTDB taxonomy): Bacteria > Bacteroidota > Bacteroidia > Bacteroidales > P3 > HGM05376. The sequence goes on from CAYYUE010000266.1 coordinate 1,704, forward strand.
TTCCGACATGGAATCCAAAGTTCTCATATTGTGAAGTCGGTCGCTCAATTTCAATAGAATCACATAAACATCATCAGCCATTGCTAACAATATTTTTTTAAAATTTTCTGCTTGAATCGAGTTGGTCTGTGAATCAAAAATACCATCTATTTTTGTTAAACCATCTATAATTTTTGTCACTCGATCCCCAAAAATAACTCGCAAATCTTCTAGCGTAGTATCTGTATCCTCTACCACATCGTGTAAAAATGCACAAATTACTCCAATTGGTCCCAGGCCAATTTCCTTGACTGCAATAATAGCTACTTCTAATGGATGAAAGATATATGGCTCTCCAGAACGACGACGCATACTTGCATGCGCTCGTTTTGCAATAGAAAAAGCTCTATCAATATTTTCTTCGTCTTGCTGCGAAATATTTTCTTTTTCCCGACAAAGAGCTAATAACTCTTCATATTTTGCTTGTATTTCTTTTTCTTCTCTTTCTTTATCTACTAAGTACATAGGAGTTTTCTCATTTTAGCAATGTAACATACCATATGCAAAAGTACACAAAATTATAGTTTCATAACAATTTCTTTACATGTTATATTTCATTTAAAATAAAGAAAGTAAAGAATGCTTTACGCATAACAAAAAAGTTTTTGATTTTAGTCTAAAAAAAACATTTAAGCAATGTTTAAGAACAAAATTTATTGATAATATCTTTATGGTTGGGATATTGTTGAAAAAGTTCTTCTTTTTTTGCCAGCTCAATACCATCGCACGAAAAGCTAGGGCTACAGGTACAACTCACTAATGTATATCTATTTATGTCAATATTTTCAACTGCAAACCATGTGTTACGTTCAATCGTAATCTTTTTATCAATTTCGGGAGAAAGTATTTGTTTTCTATATGTTCCATCTGGCAAGAATTGGTGAATATGCATCCCTCTTCCACTATGTAAATACCATACTTCATCAGATTGAAATTGATGAAAAGTCATTACTTCTTCACATACCAATAAATACATAACTACTGACATTTGAGGGTACACATCCGTAGAACTA
>CAYYUE010000267.1:0-2701 GCA_964474745.1 uncultured Bacteroidaceae bacterium
TTTATAGAAGCCAGAAAAGATATTTTATTCTGCAAGTGTTTTTAAAAAAGTAACTTATGAAAAGAATAATAGTAATATTACTTGCCCTATTTGGAACAGTAGTTTCCTCTTACGCCTGTGGTATAACTTTTACATTACAAAATGAAAAAGGAGAAATTGTACATTCTGAAAAAGTCAAAGTAGGTGAAAACTACATATTGCTTATTAATTTTAAACCGACCCATCGTTCATGTATTATCGATATAAAAGATACAAAGTTTAAGATGGATGGTATCAAAGTATATGGAGCCACGGATTGGGAAAAAATAGGGGATGGAGCTTATGTTCGCAAATTGAAAATTACTATTGTTGAAAATAATAAACCCGAAGTAAAGCTTATTCTAATACGCGATTGCGATAGAGGAGGAATAGTCACCGAATTGGTATTGAAGAAGTAGAAAATAATTGATAAAAAGAAAAAGGATGAGTAGAACTACTCATCCTTTTTCTTTCTCAAAGTACATGCGTAAAATAACTAAGGTATTATTTGTTTTTGGTTTTTAAGAACTGTCTCAATAAAAATTTCATTCATATTTGGAAGTATTTCTCGAAATGAAATAATTTCTCGTTGAGGCAGTAGCTGTTGCAACAAATCATTCGACGAAAAATTTTGGGAAGTACGCAATAAAAACCGTGTTTCACTTTGTTCCTTTATTTCCGATTCCAAACATATATCTTCGGGCAATTCTAATACATGTTCCGAGTTATTGCAAATGACTTCGAATAAGTTTTTCTTATGTGAAGAACGAATATTTTTTACGTTGCCGGAAAGGATGACTTTCGATTTGTTGATTAAAACAATTTCGCTACATAACTCTTCAACAGAAGACATGTTGTGTGTAGAAAAAATAATCGTAGCACCTTTTTTCTGAAAGTTTAAAATTTCTTCTTTCAATATATTTGCATTGATAGGATCAAATCCACTAAAAGGTTCATCAAAGATAAGTAATTTTGGTTCGTGAAGAACAGTTACAATGAATTGTACTTTTTGTTGCATCCCCTTTGAAAGTTCTTCTACTTTTTTGTTCCACCAATTTTGAATTTCAAATTTTTCGAACCAACTATCAAGTCGTTTTCTAGCTTCTTGCTTTGAGAGCCCTTTCAGTTGAGCTAAATACATAGCCTGTTCTCCAACTTTCATTTTTTTGTATAGCCCACGCTCTTCGGGTAAGTATCCGATTTGAGTTATATGTTTAGGAGACAAAGGTTCGGAGTCAAAGTAAAGCTTCCCTTTGTCGGGTGCTGTAATTTGATTGATGATACGAATCAAAGTAGTTTTACCTGCACCATTAGGGCCTAAAAGACCAAAGATAGAGTTTTCAGGAACGTGGATGCTGACATTCTCCAACGCTTTATGTTCTGAATAATTCTTTTCGATATTTTCCGCAATAAATAATGCCATAATCTGATTATTTTAAACCTTTTATTATAGATTTGGCAGCGACAAAGTCCTTCAAATAAAACGGTTGGAAATATGCCATGTCTTCAAATTGGTGTGCTGCATATTTGGTTTCGGCAAGTGCGACCATGCCTGAAGCGGAAATACGAAATAGGGAATCATAGCAAACATTCGGTTTATTTTCTAATAATACACGTGTTTTTTCTGTTCCGTCTCCGATAAATGTAATCAATTGTTCAGCAACCCATGATGCATAAAACGATTCTGTAACAATATGAGCACATGTTGGATGAATCAAATTGGCTTTCGAATCAAACAGAGCTGTATAAACTTCCATTCGTCGCGCATCAATCATTGGGCAAATAAGTCCGGTGTATTCAGAATGCATAGTTGCATATAACGATGCCATATTTTGCAGTGTTTCTATCGCTAACAGTGGTTTGTCTAAGGCATAACACAACCCTTTTGCTGTAGAAACACCGATACGCAAGCCCGTATAAGAGCCGGGGCCGCTACTTACACAGATCCCGTCGAGTTGTGAAAATGTATATCCGGATTTTTCAAGAAGAACATTGATGAGTACAGAAAGCTTTGAAGAATGAGCATTGGGCTCTGTACTTTCTTCGATAGCTATAATTTTTCCATCATGCTCAATCGCTGTTGAACATACCGATGTCGCAGTTTCTATAAGTAAAAGTGTTGCCATGTAGATGTGTTTTAAAATTGGTAAGAAATTCCTCCGTGAATTTTTGGATTATCATCAACATATGGATCAGCCAATATGTTATATACAATACCTCCGTATATATACATGCGAGTGTTAATAGGCTGAATGTATCCTGCACCCAGCCATAGTCCACTAGTATTCCCGTAACTTTTTGTATTATACAATTTATCGTGAACGACATAGGGGTTATATGTATATTGTGCAGATACATATATATTACTAATGATGGTATATCGTGCAGATAAACCAAATCCATAGCTAAATACATCAATATCAGCTTTAGAGTCCCATGAGTATTGGCAGATAACTCCTAACGCAGTATATAAATTTTTTATGGGACGGATGCCAAATGTAGGAGATAATTCTACAGCTCCCATTCTGTTTCCTATATTAAATCCAAAATTTCCTCCTATCTCTAATTTGTTTTTTAACCATGAAGTCGATGTCGTTTGAGAATTATCTTGTGCTGATATATTCTGCATAGCAAATAAAATGAAAAGGAATATCCCTATGGTGGTATGTATATATTTTTGTTT
>CAYYUE010000268.1:0-850 GCA_964474745.1 uncultured Bacteroidaceae bacterium
ACACACTCAAAAAAAGACCAATGTACGAACAAAATCGGGGATAGTAACTGATGTAATTGAAGGAGATCTTCCTATTGATTTTTTTAAAAATATGCAAGGTGATAGCTTATCGTTTTCTTTACAAAGTGTTATGTTATCATTGGCTTGCCATTCGTTAACGCCATTAGAAAATGCTCCGGTTTCATTTAAAAATATTCATTTAAAAATGCAACTGCCTAATGGACAATTCAAAACGATTACTACAATCTCTACTATTGATTTACAGAATATCTCCGATAAAAAAACTTTTATTATAGACAATCATAATATTGCAGATTTAGTCAATTATAAACCTGATAAATTCTTTTATACGGCAACTATTGAAATAGATTTGTCTAGAATGCTTTCTTATCAAATACCTGATGAAATCGATTTAAATTTATACTTTGATTTTGAAATGATGTTGTCAGGGGCAACAAAAGAAATTGAGCTTATGGATACTATTGATTTTTCTATAGATATAGATCTGAATGAAATTACGATAGAACGATCGAAATTTATCTTAATGTTAAATAATGGCTTGCCGTTGAAATTTGATATAGAACTAACTTTTGTAGATCAGGATTATAGAGCACTCTGTTCATTTTTTGATCCTCCTGTATATACAATACAATCTGCACTTGTCGATAACAATGGATTTGCTATATCTTCTATACAAAACAAAGTGGAATCACCTCTTTCGTCCGAAAAAATAACTCTATACAATAAGGCTAAATATATAATAATGCGAACGACATTTGAAACTGCGGAAAACGGAAATAAAAGCAGCACACGAGTGTGGTTTCACCTATAATCACAAGGGGAAAGAAAA
>CAYYUE010000268.1:860-2682 GCA_964474745.1 uncultured Bacteroidaceae bacterium
GGATGCATTGAAACTAAGGCTGAATGCCATATTGAATTCTCGTTACACAATGGATTTAAATTAATAGGAGGGGAATATATAAATGAAAAAAATAGTATTAACGATATTAATGCTTATATGTATTAATCAATTTTCACAAGCTCAGATAAGTGGATTACTGTATAATTCAAAATCAATTCCTCAATCTAATACAATGAATCCTTCTTTTTTCCCTGATAAAAAATGGTATTTGACATTACCCAATGTGAATTTCAATTTTTCGAGTCCCTTATCTTTTAATGAGGTATTTCGAGTGGATAATAGAACGAATGAAACCTACATTAATTTGGAAAAAGTTTTAGAAAATATAGATAAACGCAATACACTTAATTTGGATTTAAATGTTGGAATTTTAGGATTTGGTATTAAAACAAAATCGGGGTTTGTAACATTTTCGACGCAATTAAAACTGAATACTCAATTCGGGCTTCCAAGGGATTTGCTACGCTTTTTTGCGGATGGAAATCTAGATGAAAACGGCAAAGGGAAAAAATTGACTTTAGTAGAAGAAGATTTGCTTAATTTACAAGCATATATGGAATATGCTGTGGGGTATAGTCGAAAAATAAATGAAAAATTGGTTGTGGGAGCTAAATTGAAATTTCTGCAAGGGTTGGCCAACGTATCTACTATTGGTAGTAAAATTTCTCTGGATACGGATCCGAATTTAAACAGCATAACTGCGAATTTAGACTATCGAGTTCGTGTTTCTTCTATGGTTGATTTTTCTGACTCGGAAGTGACAACTGTTTTTCCGGGGATAGGAGGAGCGCTAGACTTAGGAGCATCTTACAAACTGAATGAAAAATTTTCGTTTTCGGCTAGCATACTGGATATAGGTTTTATTCGTTGGTCAAAAAATATATCCGAATATATGCCAAAAGAAGGATCAGGAACTGTTACGTTTTCAGGATTGGAGTGGGAAGATATGTGGAGTAATGGATCTTTTAATAGTGACTTCTTTACTAAATTGCAGGATTCAGTAGTAAATATGTTGACTGATTACAAACAAGATACGAATGTTGCTTCTTATCTGCAATGGATTCCTATAAAATTTAATCTTTCCGGAACGTATACAATTAATGATATGTTTAAGGTTTACGTAATGTATCATGGCGAAAAAACAAGAATAAATTATTACTCTACTGCCACATTAGGCGTAAATATTAACTTATGGAATTGGTTGGAAATAATGGTTGGCAATACTGTTATAAATGGAAGGACATGGTTTAACCCGGGTGTCGGAGCAAGTATTTCTTTATTTGAAACCGTACAAATTTATGCTTTATGCGATTATATGTCCAATATTCGGCTTGTTAACGGAAAAGCCTTCAATTTCAATTTTGGACTCAATCTTTTATTTTAAAAATATACTTGAATTTATAAATCACCATTACAAATGATAGAGGCAGATACAAAATAGTTATCTGCCTCAAATTTTAATATTATACAAGAACAATCAATTAAGTTTTACATTTTATGCATTCATTTGAATTTAATAGTGTTTTAGATGAAAGTTCTCCGTAGTTTTGTTTTGATTTTTTAGGTAGTTTATTTTTAATAATATGTTTTTTTTGATGCGATAAAAATGTTGATTAATTTTGATAAAATAGGTATTTTGAACTATTCTGGAAATAAATTAAATATTCCAAAAATAAAGATTAACAATAGGATATGCTTTATCAAATCCTATCATGAAACATAATGAAATAATTAAAAAATAGAATTCATATAAAAAATCAAAATTAATGTTTATCTTTGCACGCAAATTTTAATAGATAAG
>CAYYUE010000269.1:0-2624 GCA_964474745.1 uncultured Bacteroidaceae bacterium
ATTTGCAGTACCGCCCTTTTGGAGAACCGTTTGTAGATGAAAAAGCTGTGGGATCAGATTATGATGAACGTTTTACATTTACGGGTAAAGAACGGGACGAGGAGACGGGTTATTACAACTTTGGTGCGCGCTATCTCGATCCGCTTGGATTAGCAGGTTGGCTGAGTGTAGATCCTTTGAGTGATAAATATCCAAGTACAAGCCCATATATGTACTGTTTGGGCAATCCGATAAGATTAGTGGATCCTAATGGGATGGAAATAGATTGGGTAGAAAGTGTAGCAGGAAAAATATATTGGGATGATAATGCCACTTCACAAGCGACAACTAAAGATGGAGAGACTTACCTAGGTAAAAACGTACTTGTCGCAACCCATAATAGGGATGAGAATTTAAACGAAGATATTAATAGCGCTACCTTCGATTTGTATTTAGAATCAGACAAGACAGGTCCTTCGGCTACAATTAGAGGGAATACCGTGCCTGCAGACGGAAGTAAATCGGGAACATTAGCAGAAGGTTTATATTCTGCTCGTTTTCAAGGTAGAGCGAGTTATTTGGTAAAAGGAAAAACTGATTTAGCGTTACTTATCAATGGTGGTGGTAAAGTACCGACAGCTAAGGGAAGTCCTAAATCTTTTATGACAGGAATATTTCTTCATTCAGGAAATAATTATCAAACATCATTATTTGATTCCAAAGGGAATGCTTATTCTGAAGGTTGTTTAACTGGACCTTGTATGTCCGGTTCAGCTAAACCTTGGAATACTTTTGGACAACAACTTAAAGGATTTAGTGGAAATCTCTATTTAAGAGGTCAAACTCAACCAACGGCTTCTTCTCTTCCTGCAGTTGATAATTCTCTTCCTGGTATAAAAACTTTAAAACAATGGTAATTATGAACAATCATTTATTGAAATTAATTTTAGGATTATTTGTTTTTACTTGCCTAGTATCATGCCATTCTCATGATACTAGAGTAGCTATAGTCAAAAACAATCAATTAATAGACAGTATAAATAATCATATAACGATACCTGTAATTGATAGTATAAATATTATTCAATTCACAAAAAACAAGTGGTGCAATGTTATAGCATCAGATTGTACTACTTCAATTACTTTTAAGCAAGATTATAGTTATGAAGAAAATAATTGTGAATGGGAATTATCTTTTGAAGGGAAATATGAAATATCAAAAGACAGTGTCTTTTTATACGAATATGGTTTGGCATCAGATTTGCCTGACGAAACTCGAATTATTAATAGAGCTATTTATACGTACATTTATCAGAAAGATAGTCTGAGATTTGTAAGTAATAAAACAATTAAAAATGGGAAAGTAATACGTACATACTCTCCAGATAGCCCTATTTATTATAAGCCCTGCAATTAAGGGGGTACTGAATTCTATGGCTAACCAGATGTAAATATAGTGCAACCTTTAAGAGAATCATATATTTCAAAAGGAATAGAAATACATATTCATTTCCATTCCGATCATTTAGGAAGTGCGAGTTGGATTAGCAATAGTTCCGGAGCGCCCGTACAGCATTTGCAGTACCGCCCTTTTGGAGAACCGTTTGTAGATGAAAAAGCTGTGGGATCGGATTATGATGAACGTTTTACGTTTACCGGTAAAGAACGGGACGAGGAGACGGGGTATTATTATTTTGATGCCAGATATTATATTTCGGAATTATCCATTTTCGCAACGGTTGACCCATTGAGTGATAAGAAACCACACGTTTCAGCGTATGCCTATTGTTTGAATAATCCAATACGATTTATTGATCCGGATGGTAGAGATGAGTGGGAAGTAAACTCAAATGGAGAAAAAGTGAATTGTATAAAAACGACAAAGCATGATGCATTTTATAGGGTTGATGATGATGGAAACAGGTTAGAAGGAAAAGAAAATTCAGTTGTGTTTAAATACGGGACAGTAAAAGAAAGAAATCCTAAGATTCAGACTACAAAAGGAGAAAAAACACTACTGATATTTGATGTAAATGGTGACGAGAGTGCAGCAGATCTATTTAACTTTCTTACGAGTGGTGATGGTAGCGATAAAGTGGAATGGGGACATGTTAAAGTTGGAGCAGATGGTTCAGGACGAAATTTATTGGGAACGACTAATGAGGGAGGCAGTTCGTATATGACAAGTTACGCACTTTTGTACGACTATACTATAAGAGAGAGTAACCACAATCATCCTTTAGGGACACAAATACCATCAGAGGGAGATGTAGATGTAGCAAAAAAGGTAAGTGATAAATTTAGAAATGCAACTTTTAACATTTATGTAAATCCAAGAGGTCTTATACCTTACAATAAAAATTCAGATTACTTAAAACCTAACTATTCTGGTGCAACAACTGGAACATTAACACCAGGCAAAAAATGGTAAAATAATGAAAAAGATAAACATATTTATAATGCTTATTTTGGCAAATCTTAGTATTTTTTGCCAGAATATAATGAAAAATGAAATTCATCCCATCAAAGAATTAGAAGTAATTAATTCTAATCTATTCTCTGTTTTGGATACAATCATTCAAATGAAAGAAAAAATAAAATTATATAAAGGAACTGATTTTTTTACTGTTGAATTTGATGAAGAT
>CAYYUE010000270.1:0-2613 GCA_964474745.1 uncultured Bacteroidaceae bacterium
TTCCGAACAGAGAAGTTAAGCCCTTTAGCGCCGATGATACTGCACTCGTTTGTGGAAAAGTAGGTCGCCGCCAATCTTTTATAAGCGCTCGTAACGTTGTTACGGGCGCTTTTTATATCTATTTTTGCCTATCTTTTTTTAATAATCAAATTTGGGCGTTTTTAATGTAGTATTATATTTTTCTAATGAATACCTTATGGAAGAAAAAAATATTATTGAAATTCGGAATAAACGAGCTGGATATGAATATTATTTGATTGATTTTTATACTGCTGGCCTTGTATTAACGGGAACAGAAATAAAATCAATTCGAGATGGGAAAGTGAATTTATCAGATGCATATTGTCAATTTCGAGGTTCGGAGTTGTTTGTGTGTGAAATGCATATTTCGGAATACCGTTTTGGATCTTATTTAAACCATCCAGCAAAACGTGAACGAAAACTTTTATTAAATAGACGTGAGTTGAACAAATTGTTTACTAAAAGCAAAGAGAAAGGTTTTACAATTATTCCAGTTATGTTGTATATTAATCCTTCTGGATTTGCGAAATTACATATTGCTTTGGCTAAAGGTAAAAAATTCTTTGATAAGCGAGAAACAATCAGGGAAAAAGATAGCCGTAGGGAAATGGAACGTATACAAAATTATCGATAAGATTTGTTAAAAAATCCATTTTAATTGAAGTTTTATGTCTTGTTTATGATTTCCATTTATTAAATCATTTCCACTTCCAATTGTTGCTTTATTTGAATATAATGTAATTGCATATCGTATTCCCAGTTTTATATTGGGAATTATTTTCCAATGTAAAAGAATGTAAAAACGAGAACCTTTTTCTAAAAAAGAAGGAATGGAGTATTCATAAGTGAAGTCATGTTCATATGTATAAATTCGAGCGTTATATGAATCAATATCGAATAGTGCATACCGAATGACAAAAGTAAGTGGAAATTCTTGTGAAGAAAAAATGAAATCTTGGTAGATTAAGAATCCGTATGTAGTATTTTGTGTTTCGGAATAGAATTTGCTGAATATAAACTTGGTATTAGAGTTCCATTTTGTAGTTGGTTTGTAATTGAGATGTAGCTGTATGTATTGTCGTATACCTTCTTCCGTATAGGTTGTATGATTGTCTTTTGAGATAGTATTTATTAATTTATTTTTATATCTGTATAGAATAGAAAAATGTGTCCGATATGCTATTTCTTTGGAAAGTCGAATGCTGTATGCACTGCCCTCTGAAGGAGAATAAACTTGATATTTTAACCATGGAAATTGAAATATATCTGCAAAGGCAATACATGATATTTGAAAAGGAAGGAGGGTTGAGATACCTATATAAATTCCTTTTTCGTTTTGGGTTCTAGTGTTTTGCCCAAATGCACATGCGTATAAGTTTTGGTATGACTTACTGTAATTGCGATAAGATAGGGTAAAAAAAGTGTTACTATTTGCATTAAATTGCAAACCACCAATTCCAGAAAAATGATTGCCAGAACTCATTGAGATTTCTCCAAACAATAGAAAGCGTTGAATTAGATAGGTAGCATCTATTCCGATATTAAAATTTTGATTTCCAGAAAAATAATAATAGTTATATATTTTTTCTTCGGGCATAATTGGGACACTGAGTAGCATTTTATATCCTGTAATACCAAAAGCTAAGTTTGTATTTTGATATTGGATATTTCCTCCCCAAATTGTTTCCATAAAGACTGCTTTTTTCTCGTATTCGTCTTGAGTTCGATGGTATCCGGATGTATAGAAATTTTGGACTTTAGTCGTCTCATCTTCTAATTCAATAGTTTCTGTTCCATCTCGGGGCGTATAAGAATAAAACCCTGTTATAGAAAAAAAATTGTTGATATTTATTTTCGAAGCAATACCTTGTAAGCATCCCGATTCGCAAAAAGCACTAGACTGTCGGAGCCCTAATCCTTGCCTTTTTATGGAGGCATCAGTTGCAAAGTTTAGCTTGGAACCTACCCATAAAGTGAGTCCTTGTCCGAATTGAACATGAAATTTTCCAATAACCAATTGTTGTATACGTCCAAAATCTTTTATCAATAACGAAAATCCATAATAATCAAAACCTTGCTTTTGCGTACCTTTGAAAATTTCCTCTCCAGCATCTTTTTCTCCTGATAATGAAAGAAAAATATTATCTCTATATTTAAATATGTAGCGAAAATATAAACGAAAGGGGGAACCCAAATAATTATTATTCATATATCCTTCTTGTTTTTCCAAAACTCTTTTTGTTCCTATTGTAAATGTATTTTTTCCATAACGGAACATATCTTTGAAACGAAAAGGTTCAGATTTTTTAATATTCTCAACGATCACAAAAGGTTTAATAAGTTGTATTATATTTTCATTGAATCCGTTGATAAGTAATAATTCAGATAGGCTTAAGAGTTGTCCGTTTTGTTGAATATACGCACGAAGTGCCGTAATTTGGAATTCGTTGAGAAAGAATAAATGAAATAGTGCCGAAGAAGTAGTATCATTTAAATTAATAGGATTTTCTAAATAGGGTTCCAATGAGGCTACTATTTCGTCAATATTAGATTCATCTTCATATTGCTCAGCAAAAAGCTCCATGTATTCTT
>CAYYUE010000271.1:0-2605 GCA_964474745.1 uncultured Bacteroidaceae bacterium
CTTAATAGTAGATGTTTAGTCTTTTTTAGCAAAAATAACTTTGTAAGTGATTCCAGCAAGCGCTGCGCCGATTAAAGGCATCACCCAAAAGAACCATACTTGTAATAAATATTCCTCGCCAGCAAAAAGAGCTGGGGCTAAACTACGGGCGGGATTCACTGATAAATTGGTTAGTGGAATTCCGACAAGGTGAATCAATGTCAAACATAAACCAATCGCAATCGGTGCAAAACCTTGAGGTGCACGTTCGTCTGTTGCGCTTAAAATGACAAATAAGAAGATAAATGTTAATACAATTTCGCCTAATGCAGCTGAAAGAAAATTAAATTTTCCTGGAGAGAGATCTCCGAAACCATTGGCTGCATAAGTTTGAGCTGTTGTGAAGACTGTGTTTTCGCCAGATAAAATCGCCCAAATAATAGTAATAGCAAGTATTGCTCCTACACATTGAGCGATAATGTAGGGGAGAAGTTTTTCGGTCTCAAAACGTTTTGCAACCCATAATCCAACACTAACAGCAGGGTTAAGGTGACATCCAGACACATGACCGATGGCATAGGCCATGGTAAGGACAGTTAAACCAAATGCAAGGGAAATTCCTGCAAACCCAATGTGTTGTCCCGCAAAAATTGCGCTACCGCATCCGCCGAAAACCAACCAAAAGGTTCCGATAAGTTCTGCGATTGTTTGACGATTTAAAAATTTTGAATTCATTAAATTTCTTTCTGTGAGTTAAGTTATAATCAATCATATTTTTTTCTTAATATGAAACCTTTAATTTTACGTCTCCATTTTTTGAAAAACGGAATCTTTACTTCACTCCATTTATTTGCCATATCTTTTTCTTTATCCGTAAGTAATTGATTGTTTTGAACTAGTTTTTGTGAAAAAAGTTCTTTAATATCATTTGTTACCCACTCTGGTTGGTTTTCAGGAATTCGTTGACGGAGTTCAAGATAAGTGGGTGCATCAAAATCAGGCATGTCTCCTAATGAAATTAGCGAATGTGCATTATAGCAATGAGGTAGTTTACATTGATAACCTTTTGCTGTTTGTGGCCAAGGTGCGTTAATATCCTCAAGAACATTGCCTAAGCTTTTTCCTCCATAACATTGATTCAATATTCCTGTTCTTAAATTTAAATGTCCTGTCCAATTTCCTGCATAACAAAAATTTGGAATTCTATTTCCGAAAACAGAAATTTTAAAATCAAAAAGTGCAGAATTAAATTGCCCCCAGGTTTTGATGTAATCTTCCTTTGAAAGTTCTGTGAGAATAGATATGTTTTTATCAACATCATTTCTTGCAATTGTTACGTGACATAGTGCGCCTAATTCTTTCATGCACATGTCCTTAATATCTTGAATATGAGGAATTTGATCGTCGCTTGGCGTGAGTTCAACGGTTATAGAGCAACCTGCATTCCGCATACGTTTAACATTATTGAAGAATCGATCGAATAATTTTTGTCGTTTCAACTCTAAATAATGAAATGAAAATTTTATGAATAAACGACGAAGATACTCTGGAGGGAATTCTAGAATTTGATCAAAACGTTTCGATATACTTCCATTGGTTACAATCGACACATAATGTCCATTTTTTAAACAACCTTTTACAATCTCAATGACTTCTTCTGGAAGTAGCGTTTCGCCGCCCGCACAAAAATTTAAATAACATGGTCCTCCTAAGCGGTCGGGGCAAAGTGCATTAATAATGGTTTCTGGTGAATATTCAAACTTAGGAAGCGCATTTTTATAATGACCTCCATGGGTGATATAGCAGTATGAACATCGGAAATTACATGTTGTAACAGGGATATAACAATCAATGAATTTTTTTAACTGTACTTTCATTATAGATGCCTCGTTTTGTTGTATAAAACCTGAAATTTTATGATTTTGAAATAGGATAAAATATCTTTTTTGTCATGAAACACAATAGCATGGACTAAAAATAATGTTCCTTATTTTTCAACCACAAAATAAAATTAAAATTTTTTCTTGTTTTCTCTTGACTTTTACCTAAAATCATGATAAATTAATAATAGCAGGTCAACCAAAAAGTAGTTGAAAAATAAGGAACATTTAAATGGGTCCATATAATTTTAATTAAATTAATAAAAGAGGAAACAATGCATAAAACCTTTCTCACAATTTCAGAAAAAATTACAAATACTCACATTTATAAAATCGTAACACTTTCATCGCATATTTTGAATGAAGAAATTTATTTTAGATATCCTATTTCAGAGAAAGATTATTTAACGGATAGCGCAGACCCCTTTGTTGTTTTATTATTGCATAAACTCATGAAAATAGGAGGGGATGTATATATTCATGGGAAGGTTTCTTCATCACTATTAGAAAATATAGAAATATATTGCGAACGTTGGATTTTTTGGAATCCCGATACGTATTTTCCTGTTCAGTTAATTCCCGACGAGGAAATTGAAGATGAAATAATGAATAGAACAAAAAATGCCGTATGCTCATTTTCGGGTGGAGTAGACGCATGTTATACATTATCCTTACATAAAAATAATTTAAGAGGTAGGAATAATTTAAATATTCAAAAATGCCTTATGATACATGGTGCAGATATT
>CAYYUE010000272.1:0-2595 GCA_964474745.1 uncultured Bacteroidaceae bacterium
ATGAATCGATGAATTTTTATATCTGTAAATCCTAGATTCTCAGCATGATGTAGGTATGCAGCAATGCCTTTAATCCCATAAATGATAAGCTCTTTTAAGGATCGTATGTCTTGATCTGATTCTTGCAAAATACTTACATGTTTGGCTTTTTTCTCATAATCTTTTACACCTCCATTCCAATTAATTGCATCTATGTTGGGTAAAACAATGTCGTTTTCTTTAGAAATAGCAATTAGTTTTTCTTTAAGTTCCAAGCCCTTTGCTATTTGCAAACGAATATCATCGATATCGAAATTAGCATTGGTGATCGTTTTAAAAAGGGATGAAGTTATAAAATAATTTCCCTCGGTATTTCCAATTCCATTTGCGGAAAGGCTACTTTTAATAGCGCAAATACCTTTGGTTACGTATATCAATAAATCCATTAAAGATGCTAAATTGCTATCTTTTCCACAAATTCCTTTTGATGTGCATCCTACTCCTTTGTATGTTTCTTGGCATTGAAAACAAAACATTTGATTTTCCATATCCTTCATTTTTTGAGATAATACAATTATTTGTCAAAACAAAAGAGGTGCCAAAAAGTTTTGTTTCTGAAACTTAGAAAGCTTGTTTCTGAGAGTGTTATTTATTGATTATGGAAAGGGTATTTTATTTCTGTTAAAAACAATGCTTTTGCCGGCATGGACAAACTTGCATTACATCGATTTTTACTTTCTATAATATGCTGAAATTCTTCGATGGAAACTTTTTTACGTCCTACATCAAGTAATGTTCCGGTGATAGCGCGAACCATGTTTCGTAAAAAACGATTGGCTTTTATGGTAAATATCAATTCTTCTCCAACCCGATCCCAATGGGCTTGATAAATGGTGCAATTGTTTGTTACTGTTTGTGTATGTAATTTGGAAAATGAAGTAAAATCGGTATAAAGAAATAGTATTTTAGCGGCTTTATTCATTAATTCGATATCCGGAGTATAAAATATGCGATGTGTAAATTCGTGTAAAAAAGGTTGTTTTACAGATGAAATATGATATTGATATTGACGAGAAATAGCATCGAAACGGGCGTGAAGGGTTAAGGGTACTTCGAAAATATCATAGATTCGAATGTCTTGATTCAAAAAAGAATTTAATTTGTAAATGAGTGCGATTAATTGTGGTTTGGAAAATTGTTTTTCAGTATCGAAATGGGCATAAAAGTTTAAAGCGTGGACGCCGGTATCGGTACGTCCGCATCCCATAATTCCTATTGGTTCTTTTAATAATAACGAAATGGCATTTTCTAATGTAGCTTGTACGGTGGGGGTATTAGGTTGCATTTGCCATCCGTGAAAACGATTCCCATTATACGACATGTGTATGAAATAGCGCATATTCTTGAGTAGATTAGTGGTTAATGATTTATAAATACTGTATTTCAGTTCAAACCTTATTTTGGGTGTTGCTTTAAAAGGTCAAAAAAAATGGGTTATGATTTGCATTGGAGCATCAATTATCAAATCGGCATTATTATTTTGTAGCTCTTCTTTTGTTCTTAAACCCCAGGTTACACCAATGGCAAAAATACCCGCGTTATGGGCCGTTTGCATATCAACACCAGAATCCCCTACATATAGTGTTTCAGAAGGAGTCATCTGAGTTTTTACAAGAATTTCCTTTACAATACTGGGATTAGGCTTCGTCGGGATTCCATCACGTTGTCCCAATACTTTTACAAAATGTATGTCAGGAAAATAATATGCAATTATATCTTGAGTAGCTTCGTGATATTTATTTGATGCAACTGCTAATAAAATGCCTTTTTGTTGTAGTTCTATTAAAAGATCATGAATTTGAGGGTACACGTAACTTTTGTCCGTTTTATGAATCGTATAATGTGACAGGAAAAGAGATTTGACATGTTCTATCGTTTTTGTATTTGCATTTTCTTTAGGCAGAGCTTGTTCAATAAGTTTGTAAACACCGTTGCCAACAAAATAACGATACGTTTCAATGTTGTGCCGAGGAAATCCAAATGTTTCAAGCGCATAATTTACACTATCGGCTAAATCAACGAGTGTGTTAACCAATGTCCCATCTAAATCGAAGATGACCAATTTTTTCATAAAGCAAGTCCATTTGAATATAACTGAAAATAAAAAAGGGGATTTAGAAATAACCCCCTTTTTATGTTGTCCAACCTGGATTCGAACCAAGACTGACAGAACCAAAACCTGTAGTGCTGCCATTACACCATTGGACAATCATTATTCTTGCGAATTGTGGCTGCAAAAGTACGAATATTTTTTTAACTGACAAATCTTTTTTATAAATATTTTGTTCTTTATTTTTTAAACAGTTGATTTTAAATATATAGAAATAGATTTTTTATATTCTAGTGACATACATAAAATTGTATTTTGGCTATCTTTGCTCATAGCAATAAAAGAAAATGTTAAGTATTTTCATTGAATGAGGCATTATGCTCCTGCTGATTATCAAGAATATATTTTCATATTTAATTGGAATATAACTTATTTATAATCAATTGCTTGTTTGTGTTTTTATAGTAAATATAATGGTTTATTGATACAATGTTGAAAAAAAAAGT
>CAYYUE010000273.1:0-2590 GCA_964474745.1 uncultured Bacteroidaceae bacterium
AGTTAAACATACCCTGTCCGTATTTCAACAAAATCGATTTTTTTAATAGTAATAAAGTAATTGATTACTTATATGAAAAAGAAATAGATTTTATTGTATTAGCTGGTTTTTTATGGCTCATTCCCATAAATTTGCTACATACGTATCCAAATAAAATTATCAATATTCACCCCGCACTACTTCCCTCCCATGGCGGAAAAGGTATGTATGGAATGCATGTTCATGAAGCAGTTATAGCAAATCATGAAAAAGAAAGTGGAATTACAATACACTTTGTCAATGAAAACTACGACGAAGGAACTATAGTTTTTCAAACCAAATGTCAGGTAACTGAAACAGACACTCCCGAAACATTAGCTCATAAAATTCATGCTCTAGAGTACGAATTTTTCCCAAAAACAATAGAAAAAGTTATTACTGAATATAGAAATAAAATAATCACATAAACGCAACGTTATCATGCTATAATAAACACTTTTTTTATACAGATAATTAAAAATACTCTGTATAAAATAATTTTTATTGATTTATATATGTTCATTGGAAATCTAATTATATGAAAATTGCTGTTAACGCTCGCCTCCTTCTTCGAGATAAATTAGATGGTATCGGATGGTTTAGTGCTGAAACATTGAAACGGATTACTCAAAACCATCCTGAACATGAATTCATTTTCTTTTTTGATCGAAAACCGAGTTCCGAATTTATTTTTTCCCAAAATATTACTCCTGTTGTACTCTATCCGCAAGCGAGGCATCCATTACTATGGTACTTATTTTTCGAATACAGCATCCCATGGGCATTGCAAAAATACA
This sequence comes from uncultured Bacteroidaceae bacterium, assembly GCA_964474745.1. Lineage (GTDB taxonomy): Bacteria > Bacteroidota > Bacteroidia > Bacteroidales > P3 > HGM05376. The sequence continues at coordinate 816 of CAYYUE010000273.1, forward strand.
AAGCTGATTTTTTTCTGTCACCTGATGGATGGATTCCTCTAAAAACGAAAATTCCAACACTTACGGTTATTCACGATCTTAATTTTGAACACTACCCTAATTTTTTATCGAAATCCCACCAACGATACATGAAGTATCATTTTCCTCAATTCGCCAAAAATGCTACTCGAATCGCTACAGTATCGGAATTCTCGAAATATGACATTGCTAAAACATATTGTATCGATACTGAAAAAATAGACGTTGTATTTAATGGTTCTCATTCTAGTTATCATCCTCATCCAGAATCCTCAAAAATAAATATTCGAAATACATATACCGATGGAAATCCTTATTTTATTTTTATCGGGACCATTATAATGCGGAAAAATTTAGCGAATCTATTTCGAGCTTTCGACATATTCAAGGAAACAGATACAAAAAATATAAAGCTTCTTATTGTCGGATCTAAAAAATGGTGGAAAGGAGAAATTGAAAATACCTATGATCAAATGCAATACAAGGATGATGTAATTTTTGTAGGAAGAGTTGAATCGGAAGAACTCGGAAAACTTCTTGCTTCTGCATTGGCACTAACATATGTTTCAATCTTCGAAGGATTTGGCATTCCTATAGTAGAAAGTTTCTATGCAGAAACACCTGTAATTACTTCTAAATCTACATCAATGCCTGAAGTAGCAGGAGACGCTGCCCTACTCGTCGATCCCTTATCGGTAAATGAAATTACAAATGCCATGCAAGCAATTGTTGAAAATAAAAAGCTTCGAGAATTGCTCATCGAAAAAGGACGGAGCCAAAGGAAACAATTTAGTTGGGACAAAACAGCAGAAAAATTATGGGAAAGCATTCTTAAAACATCTCAAAAGTATGAAGATACTTCAAAAAAATAACATCTTATTATTATTTTTTGGTTTTATTATTAGTAATACCATCTCTATTTTTGGACAACCTCCAACAGAAAATCTCATATATAATCCCGACTTTGAAGAATATCGTGAATGCCCAAAAAAGATTGATGCGTTAGGAATACTCACAATTGTAGATGCATGGTTTCAACCTACAGCAGGTTCTGCAGATTATTACAATGTGTGCGGGCTTAAAGAATGTAAAGTACCGAATAATAAATTAGGAATTCAAGAACCTCATTCCGGAAATGGATATTGTGGAATTTATTGTTCAAAAACAGAATATAGAGAATACCTTCAAACACAATTAAAACAACCTTTAAAAGCTGGTGAGAAATATCGTCTTACTTTTTATGTAAGTCTTTCGGAATATTCGTCAGGAGCTGTAGCCACTATCGGAGGACTTTTTACTGAAGAGCGATTATATGATACAACGAAATCGGTACTTATGAAAAAAGAAACGAAAAAAGTAGGACCTAAAATTACGCAAACAACATCCACTTATTACGTTCCTCAAATAACAAACAATTATAATAATGTTTTGATCAATACAATCGGTTGGGATGAAATAAGTGGAGAATTCATAGCAGCGGGAGGTGAGAGATTTTTAACTATCGGAAATTTTTTCCCTGCTTCACATTCCAACCTAATTGATTTAGATTCATTAACATACCTTCTTCCAGGAGCTTATTATTACATTGATAATGTATCGTTATACTGCCTCACATGCAAAGAGCCTTATGATTTACCAAAGGATACAATCCAGTATAAAATCGGAAGTACTTTTGTCCTCAAAAATATCTTCTTTGATTTTGATAAAAGTAATTTGCTTCAACAATCATATAATGAACTACAAAAATTAATTGAGAC
>CAYYUE010000274.1:0-2584 GCA_964474745.1 uncultured Bacteroidaceae bacterium
GATTCGCAAAACATATTATTTTTCCAACTTTTATGTACTATATTTATTTTTATAAAAAAATTGACTTTTCTCTATTTGCGAAAATAAAATAACCTTTTTCTCGTTTTTTACACAAAAATAAGTCTTCTATATCTAGCAAAAAATTGTGTTATGATGACAAAAACTATTATCGTAGGAACAGATTTTTCGAAAGGTTCTATTGTTGCCTTGGAAGTAGCCATTGATATTGCGAATAAATTAGACGCTAATATTCAACTTGTTTGGGTGTGTAAAGAAAAAAATCTTTTTTCAACGGAACAAACGAATTCTATTAGACATTTAGCTATGGAAAAACTGGAAAATTTAGTTTCTGAATACCAACCTAAATTAAAAGACAAAATAATTAATCCATTAATTTTAAACGGAAAAGTAGCTTCCATTCTGGCGGAACAAGCCAAAAAAATGGATGCTTCGATGATTGTAATAGGAACTAATGGAGCTTCCGGTTTTGAAAAATACTGGATGGGCAGTACAGCTGTCCGTATTGTGCAAGAAGCAAATTGTCCAACTTTATCCATACGTGAAGGTTTTAATTTTCATAAGAATTTAGAGCACATCTTGGTACCTCTAAATATGACGATGAATTCTCGCCAAAAACTCCCTACTGCCGTTAAAATGGCAAAAATATTCAACTCTCAAATACATGTTTTAGGTTTATCCACGGATTCATCGGAAGAACCAACTATAGGCGTCTATCTAAAACAAGCTAAAACATTTTTAGAAAAAGAAAACATACGCTATTCTATAGATAGCATGCGTTCTAAAAATATAGCAGAAGACGTTCTCTTGTATGCAAATACAATACATGCAGATTTAATTGTCATTACAACAGAACAAGAAAAAGTACTATCTTCGTTATTTATTGGAACAAACGCACAACAAATAGTACATCACTCTTTAATTCCAGTGTTAAGTGTGCATCCGGAAGATATAGGAAGTTTATCTCGATAAAAAATTACGACAAAAAGCTCCAATATTGCTGATATTGGAGCTTTTTGTTGTAAAGAGTACCGTATAAATACTCATATTTTGATTTTCACGTTTTATTCATATTAAAACAAAATACAAATAGTTTTTCAATTTAACTCGCTACGAGTTTCTAAATATATCTAATTACTATATACATGCAATACGATATTATTATAGTTGGAGCAGGAGCTGCAGGGATGATGTCCGCTCTTTCCGCTTCTAATGGGAAAAATAAAATTTTACTTCTTGAAAAGATGGAACAACCGGGACGGAAACTTCGTATTACCGGAAAAGGGCGTTGCAATCTTACAAATACATCTCCTATCAAAGAATTTATTACTCACGTAGGGTCCGACGGGCGTTTCTTACGGAATACGTTTTCCGTATTTTTCAATACTGAGTTAATGGACTTTTTCGAAAGTAAAGGTATTGCATTGGTTACAGAACGTGGGAATCGAGTATTCCCCAAAAGCGGAAAAGCATTAGATATTTTTTTAGGACTCATCAACGCTATTGAAAAAGACAAAAGTATCACTATCCAAAAAAATACAACTGTAACCGAAATTCAAACTTCAAATAATATCGTATCGGGTGTAAAGATTCAAAATGGATCTGTAATATCTTGTAAAAAAGTAATTTTAGCAACCGGAGGATTGTCCTATCCTTTAACAGGATCTACTGGTGATGGTTATGCGTTAGTTCAATCATTAGGTCATTGTATCGTCCCCCCTATTCCTTCCCTAGTCCCTCTTATTTGCGCAGAAAAGATTCCTTCGGAACTTGATAAGTTTACGTTAAAGAATATATCGTTAACAGTTTCACAATCTGACAATAAAAAGATATGTTCTTTTTTTGGCGATTTGACATTTACCTCCGACGGTATCGGAGGTCCCATTGTGTTATCTACAAGTAGGATTATAAGCCGTATATTAAATGCAGGAGAAAAACTTTATGCATCTATTGACCTAAAACCAGCATTATCGTACGAAATGCTAGATAAAAAACTCATTCGAGAACTTAACGAAAATGGTACTCGTATATTCAAAGATGCTCTTCGGTTGTGGCTCCCTTCCGAAATCATCCCTTTTGTTCTAAACAATTTAAAAATAGAATATTATAAACGCCTCCATCAGATTAGCAGCGAAGAGCGCAAACAATTACTACATATGTTAAAGTCTCTACCTCTAACTCTCATTGGGACCCGTTCTTTTGATGAAGCTATTGTAACTCAAGGCGGTGTTTCTTTAAAAGAAGTCAATCCTAAAACCATGGAATCTAAGTTTGTCCAAAATTTATTTATTACAGGAGAATTATTAGATTTAGATGCCGACACAGGGGGTTATAATTTACAAATTGCTTTTTCTACCGGCTTTATAGCAGGCAAAAATTGTATTTGATTTTCAAGAATTACAAAATACGTTATAAAAGAACAACTTCTATTGCAATAGTAAAAGTATTGTTTGTCTTTTACGTATGAATCAAATATGGGGTACATTTTCCGTATATTTCATCACTTTTTTACATTCAAAAAATTCGATCTTATGCAAAACAGGATTAATGCATAAGATATTTATAT
>CAYYUE010000275.1:0-2558 GCA_964474745.1 uncultured Bacteroidaceae bacterium
AGATATTTATGTATTTTTATTTTTTTTCATCGTAAAATAAATTTATATTCGAAAAAAAAGTAGTAATTTAGCAATTCAGATTAGAGTAATTCTATACAGAAAAAACGAATATAAACGATTAAAAATTAATGTAATGGAAGCAAAAAAAACTCCAAAAGCTGACTTAGAAAATAAAAAAGGCTTATTCGTGGAAATAGGATTGACATTTGCGTTGGTTGTTATGCTATGGGCTTTTAATGTCAAAAGTTATGATAAAAAAGAAACTACACAATTAAGTGGATCAATGATTGATGTCCCAGAAGATATAATTATTCAAACACAAGAAAATACTCCTCCTCCGCCTCCTGAACCAGAACCTGTAATGAGCGAAGATATTAAAATTGTAGAAGACAATGTTGTAATTAAAAATGAATTAGTAATAAAAGACGTTACAGACTTCAGTAAACCAGATGTTCCGGTTCAACGTGTCGAAATAAAACAAGAAGAAGAAGTTGCTGAGGAAGAAATTTTTACTGTTGTTGAAAGTGACCCTTCTTTTCCTGGTGGAGCAGATGCTATGTATAAATTCTTATATGCAAATATCAAATACCCGCAAATAGCTAAAGAAAATAATATAACTGGACGCGTATTCCTTACCTTTGTAGTAGAAAAAGACGGTTCAATTGCAAATCCTCGTGTTCTTCGTGATATTGGTGGCGGATGCGGAGCTGAAGCATTACGCGTTGTAAAATCAATGCCTAAATGGACACCTGGTAAGCAACGTGGCAAAGCAGTTCGTGTTCAGTTCAACTTGCCTGTTACTTTTGAATTACAATAAAATATTTATCAGATTCAAATATGAAAAAGAGCTATACAAATCAATAGCTCTTTTTTTATATTCTATCAATATGTAAAACAATTTAATTCAATGATTTCAATAAATAACTTATCAGTTCAATTCACAGGAAACAACTTATTCGATCATGTTACTTTCAATATTAACGATAGAGATCGTATTGGATTAGTTGGAAAAAATGGTGCAGGAAAATCAACATTATTGAGAATTATTGCAGGTTTACAATCACCAGAAACAGGAAGTATTGTTATTGCAAAAGAGCAAACTGTAGGATATCTACCTCAAGAAATGATCCCTAGCAGTAACAACACAATTATTGGAGAAGCTCTTTCGGCATATGAACAAATCGATACTCTGGAAAAAGAATTTCAGTTGTTAACTGAAGAAATAACCCGTCGAACGGATTACGAATCCGAAGAATACGCTCTATTATTGAGCAAACATCATGAGATAAACGAACACATATTACTGCTTGGAGGAAATAATCGACAAGAAACTGCGGAAAAGGTACTATTGGGCTTGGGATTTAAACATACTGATTTTAATCGTCCTATAATCGAGTTCAGTAGTGGTTGGCAGATGCGCGTTGAATTGGCAAAAATTTTATTGAAACGTCCTGATTTTGTTCTTTTGGATGAACCAACCAATCATTTGGATATTGAATCTATCCAATGGTTGGAAAATTTTTTAATTTCATACATAGGGACTGTAATTCTTGTGTCTCATGATCGTACTTTTTTAGATGCTATTACAAAACGCACTATTGAAATCACAGCAGGGAAAATATATGACTATAAAGCATCATATTCCGATTATGTAGTTCTAATGGAAGAACGTAGAAGTAATCAATTGTCAGCACTGAGCAATCAACAAAAAGAAGTAGCTCAAATTCAAGATTTTATAGAACGTTTTCGCTACAAAGCAACAAAAGCTAAACAAGTTCAATCTCGAGTAAAAATGTTGGAGCGTATGGACAAAATTGAGATTGATGAAATAACAACCGGAAGTATTCATTTCCAATTCCCTCCAGCTCCCCATTCGGGAAAAATAGTAATTGAAACAGAACATCTTGAAAAAGCCTATGGGAAAAAACAAATATTACATGATATTACTTTTACTATTCCAAAAGGAAGTAAGATAGCTTTTGTAGGGCGTAACGGGGAAGGAAAATCCACTTTAGCCAAAATAATTATAGGCGAAATAACAGATTATTCAGGAATTTGCAAATTGGGCCATCAAGTAAATATTGGATATTTTGCTCAAAATCAAGCCGCCCTATTGGATGGTGAAAAAACGGTTTTCGAAACCATAGATCAAATTGCGGTAGGTGAAATCCGAAGTAAAATTCGAAATATATTAGGTAGTTTTCTCTTTTCAAATGACGACATTGATAAAAAAGTAAAAGTATTATCCGGGGGGGAAAAAGCACGATTAGCTTTAGCAAAATTACTTTTAACCCCTTGTAATTTACTAGTTTTAGATGAGCCTACCAATCACCTGGATATGAATTCTAAAGACATATTAAAAAATGCATTGCTTCAATACTCAGGAACCTTAATCATCGTTTCACACGATCGTGATTTTTTACAAGGTTTAACAGATTCCTTGTATGAATTTAAGAACAAAAAAATACACGAATTTAAAGGTGATATTTTTGAATTTTTAGAATCCCGAAAATTAGAAAATTTAAAAGCTCTTGAAACAACAAAAAAAGAATCGACAG
>CAYYUE010000276.1:0-2539 GCA_964474745.1 uncultured Bacteroidaceae bacterium
TCTGTATGCGTGACTGGAGTTCAGACGTGTGCTATTCCGTTCTGTTATACACATACTTCTGTTGCTATTCGTGATACTGTTGCGTCTGTAACGACCCCTGTAATTGAAATACACATTTCCAATATTTATGCACGAGAAGAATTTCGACACAATTCGTTGTTATCTGCAGTGTGTAAAGGAAGCATTTGTGGATTTGGTTTGGAGGGTTATCGATTAGGTATTGAATATTTACACAATACGTTGCATCAATCTTAAGTTTACTATTTTTTGTTTACTTATAATCATATCATTTTATTTGCTATTGTAAATAGCTTGCAAATTATATAAAAATGATTTGAAAAAACTGTTTATTTTACTCTTGTTCCAAATGATGTACTATAACAGAACAATTAAAATGTTTATTGAGGTATATGGCTAATTGTTCGGCACAATATACGGAACGATGCTGTCCTCCTGTGCATCCAAAATTAATTTGTAAATCTGTAAATTTACGTTCTTGATAGTTTTTTACAGATAAAGACACTAATTCGTAAACAGAGTTCAAAAATAGCTCTACGGAAGGTTGTTTTTTCAAATACTCAATTACAATAGGGTCCTTTCCCGTGTAATTTTTGTATTCATCATAGCGCCCAGGATTAGGTAATGCTCGGCAATCGAATACAAAACCACCACCATTTCCTTTTGATTCTATAGGATATCCTCGCTTGAAAGAAAAACTATTTACAGAAACTCGAAGTTGCATATTTCGCTCATACGACTGTATTTTTTCCTTTATAGTAACGGATGTGGCTATTTGCTTCCAAACATGGTATAAATGAGGTATTTGTATGGGAAACGTCTTATTATCAATGATCCATTGTATATTTTCTTGTGCAGGAATAATACTTTTCAAAAAATGTTCTTTATGTTCATAAAAACCTCTATAACCATAAGTACCCATTGCCTGCATGATACGTAATAGTACAAAAGCATAAAATTGTTGACGAAAAGTATCCGGGTTAATGTCTATCCTTGCAGATACTTTTGTCATATAATAATTTAATAACTCTTCTCGTATTGGGTTCGGAATTTCTGCTTTTGCATCAAATAGCAACGAAGCTATATCGTAATGCAATGCGCCTTTTCTTCCTCCTTGGTAATCTATGAAATACATTTCATTTTCATGTAACATGATATTTCTAGACTGAAAATCGCGATACATAAAATAATTGTTATCAACAGTTAATAAATAATCTATAAATACTTGATAATCTTTCTCTAACAATTGTTCGTCAAATGAAATATAGGCTAATTTCAAAAAATAATATTTAAAATAGTTTAGATCCCATTGCATCGATTGGGAATCAAAAGTATTTCGTGGATAGGCATAAGAATAATCAATTTCGTTGCCTGAAAATTGAAATTCTATCAATTTGTCAATAATTATTTTGTAAAGAGCAAGCATTTCTTCGTCGAAACCTAACCCTTGTTGTTTTTTCAATGTCAGGAAATCATATAATGTAGTATTCCCTAAATCTTGCAATAAGTACATGCATCGAGAAGCGTCGATGGCATATATTTTAGGAACAGAAAATCCTTTTCTGGTAAAGAAATCGGAGTAATAAAAAAACGCTTCATTTTCGCGTTTATCAAAATTTAATGCACCTAAGCATGCATGTGTTTTACCTTTTAATCTATAGTAACTCCGATTGGAGCCGTGTGCAGCAATTGGAGTTTTTTCTATACAAAGCTCATTTGCCCATTTCTCGAAAATTTTTTTCATTATTTTTTATGTTTCAGCATGCGAAAAAGAAAATACATTGCCATAAAAAGTCCTAAAAAAGATAATATAATAGTAAAAATTGGGATCGTTGTTGATATTGCCTTATCTAATTGTATCCCGCCGATCACTCCTAAAATAACCAACACTGCCATTTGTATACCAAATGCCGAATATCTTGCATAATCATATAAAGGGGGCTTTTTATTTTTAGGATTAGCCATGATTCATGAACACATCAATATCAGTTTTTGAATTCGTTTTTCGGTTGCGGAACAACATCTACGGTGTTAACATCATATGCATAGGATTGTTCATCGTGAACTTCATCAAACATTTTGCATGTTCCTGTGAAGGAGGCTCCTGGTTCTACAGATAGTTTATTTACAACAATATCTCCTTTTATAGACGCTGTTCCATATAGTGTAAGTAATTCTTTCACTGTTATATTACCCAATACAGATCCTATGATATTTGCATTTAAGCAAGAAATATTGCCTATAACTTTTCCAGATTCACCTACTACCAACTTTCCATTCAATACAATATTTCCCTCAAGGATTCCATCCATACGAAAATCTCCAACAGCGGAGATGTTTCCTTTTATTGTTGTTCCGGAGGATAGCATATTGATAGTACTGTTATCTACCTCTACTGTCTTTGCCATAATATTTTAATCTTTAATGTTAATAACTATTTGTATGATCTTAGAAACGCAAATTTACATTTTTTCCTTGATACTTAAAAACAAAGTTTTTCTATCTATTCTCTAAATCTATC
>CAYYUE010000277.1:0-2531 GCA_964474745.1 uncultured Bacteroidaceae bacterium
CATGTACACCATTCGAAAGAAGGACATGCACACCCAATATTATGCTCCCGAAATATCAGAAAACATAAGGCCGGACAAATACATCCGTTGCATCTATAAGGACCAGAAGGAAAAACTTTGGATAGGAGGATACTATACGTTAAAAAGCTATGATTTAGAAACTCATAAAATAGAGTCCTACAATATAGACTTTCCCATTACCTGCATCACACCTAAGGATGCACACAACTTATGGGTAGGTACTATCAACGGCTTATACCTGTTCAATGAAGTGAACAAGGAATTAAAAGCCGTCAACCTGGATTCGGGAATAGGCTGTATAAATACCATCTACCAAAGTCCGAATAACATAACCTTTATCGGGACGCATGGCGCCGGCATGTGGGTTTATAATAATTATACGGAAAAGATCACTAACTACAATGCCATTAACTCAGCATTGATATCCAACAGTATCTATTGCATTCTTCCTCATTTGGGAAACGATTTGATTATCAGCACCGGAAGAGGGCTAACGCGCTTCAAGGTAAAAGAAAAAATATTCTCGAACTGGACCAGAGAGCAAGGACTTATGTCCAGCAGCTTCAACCAAGCTGCCGGCATCCATACCCGCTACAATACATTTATCTTTGGCTGCGGAGACGGAGCAATCGAACTCAATGACACCGTTGCCTTGCCACATAAGTACAAATCGAAAATGGTATTCGATAATTTCCGCATACTTTACCAGACAGTGATGCCGGGAGAGAAAAAATCTCCCTTAAAGCATGAAATAGATGATACCCGACAGATTACATTGAATTATGACCAGAACATCTTCTCGCTGGATGTATCTTCCATTAATTATGATAATCCTTCGAATGTGATCTATTCCTGGAAACTGGAAGGGTTCTATGATGAATGGACCACCCCCACTGCCGACAACCATATACGCTATACCAACCTTGCTCCGGGAAAATACAAACTGAGAGTGAGAGCCATCCTGATGGACGATAACCACGTGTTGGAAGAACGTTCACTGCTTATAACCATCACTCCTCCTTTTTGACATGTTTTCAATGTATCATCTACAAATAAAATTACTTCATGATTTTTATCATTCAATAAAGTAAATAATGAAACAGATCCCGGCATTACACCTAAAAATTTCATCATTCGTTCCGTGGAAGCAAAACTTAACTTACCTTGTTGTAACCGTTTTTCCAAATCATGAATATCCAATTCATAACTAGAACTTAAAATAACTAAGTAATGTTTATCTCCTTTGTGATTTCGAAGAAATAAATTCTTACATAAAGTAGTACCCTCTCCCCTATTGTATTGTGAAGCAACTTCAATAGTTGGAGCAGCAGGATGTTCATAATATTCATATGAAATACCCTGTTGTTCTAAAAAAGAATATACTTTTTGCTGCCCCCTCATAAGAACTTTTATATAATACCCAAAGCTCTGGACATATCCAGCATTCGAATAATAGGTTTTTTAGCTTTTTCTATTAAATCGCTATCCATATAAATTTCAGGCTGTTCCGTATCTAAGCATTTATATAATTTATCTAACGTATTCAATTTCATATATTTACAATCATTACATACACAATTGCTATCCTTACTAACTACAATAAATTCTTTATCCGGATTTTCATTACGCATTTGAAAAATAATACCTGTTTCCGTTGCTACAATAAATTTTTTAGCCTCTGAACTCCGAACATAGGTAAGCATAGCTTTAGTGGATCCGACAAAATCAACCACTTTCAAAAGAGCATCATTACACTCCGGATGAGCTATTAATTTAGCATCCGGATGTTGGATTTTCAATTTAAGTACAGACTCAGCAGTCAGTATATCATGCACTTCACAAACTCCATCCCATAATACCATATTACGTCCCGTAACACGATTAATATAGCCGCCTAAATTTTTATCGGGAGCAAAAATAATTTTTTCATTTTCCGGTAGCGAACGCACTAATTTTTCAGCGTTTCCTGAAGTACAAATCAAATCAGATAATGCTTTTATCTCGGCAGAACAATTAATATAAGAAATTACAATATGATCGGGATAAAAATCCTTAAACTTTTGAAAAACATCGGCTTGGCAGCTATCCGCCAACGAACATCCTGCATCCAAATCCGGAAGCAGTACTTTCTTTTGAGGATTCAAAATCTTTGCCGTTTCGGCCATAAAATGTACTCCGCAAAAGACAATAATATCGCATTCCGCTTTACGAGCCTGCTCGGCAAGAGCCAAACTATCGCCTATGTAATCGGATAATTCTTGAATATCATCTATTTGATAATAATGCCCTAGAATTACAGCGTTTTTTTCTTTTTTTAACCTCTTGATATTTTCTATAAGCTCAGCCCTGTTCATCTGTAATATATATTTAAAAATCAAAATCTTATACGTAAAAAACAAAAAGATGATTTTTCTTTACATTTGCAAAGATACGAAATTAAAGTGTGGAATAAACGAATCAGAAATCATATACAATATAATTCCTTTCTTTTTATTTAAATATTTTTCTAT
>CAYYUE010000278.1:0-2505 GCA_964474745.1 uncultured Bacteroidaceae bacterium
CCGGTTCCCTTATTAAGAAAATCAAAAAAAATAGTATCTTTGCAAAATCAGATATTATATTAATACACATAAAAAACCATGAAAAAAATCAGTAAATTATTAATTACAGGCGTATTGATTGGAACATTAGCATTTGTAAACGTATCAAAAGCTTGTACAAACTTTTTGGTAACCAAAGGAGCGAGTACAGACGGCTCTACTTTTATTTCTTATGCTGCAGATTCACACACATTGTATGGTGAATTGTATTACCAAAAAGCTGCAAAATTTCCCGAAGGAACTATGTTTACTATTATTGACTGGGATTCGGGGAAACCTCTAGGGCAAATTCCTCAGGTAGCTAAAACATATTCTGTGGTAGGGAACATGAACGAATGTCAATTGGCTATTGCAGAAACAACTTATGGCGGACGTGAAGAACTGGGTGTTTCAAACGGCGTTATTGATTATGGTAGTTTAATATATATTACTTTGCAACGTGCAAAAAATGCACGCGAAGCCATTAAAGTAATGGCTGAACTTGTAGCCACCTATGGTTATGCCAGTAGTGGAGAATCTTTTTCTATTTCTGATCCTAATGAAGTATGGATTATGGATTTTATTGGGAAAGGAATGCCTCATTACGATACGATAAAAGGGAAACCTGTATTGAACAAAAAATGGTCGCAAGGTGCTGTTTGGGTTGCATTACGTGTTCCTGAAGGTTATGTAAGTGCCCATGCAAATCAAGCCCGCATTACCTCCTTTCCTTTAGAAAAAGAATCTAAAACTAGCATTAGCAGCAAGAACTTAAATAAAATATTCGATCCTTCGGTCGAAGTTGTATATGCGTCAGATGTCATCGACTTTGCTCGCATGAAAGGTTTTTATACGGAACGAGACGGAAAATTCAGTTTCTCCGACACCTATGCACCGCTTACATTCAGTGGAGCCAGAGGCTGCGAAGCTCGTGTATATGCGTTCTTTAATCGCATCAATTCGAACATGAAATCATACGAAAAATATGCCATGGGACACGATATGGATAACCGGATGCCTCTTTGGATCAAACCTGATAAAAAAATCAGCTTAGAAGATGTGATATCATTAATGAGAGATCACTACCAAGGAACTTCCATGGATATGACCAAAGATTTGGGAGCAGGTCCTTATGAATGCCCATACCGTTGGCGTCCTATGTCGTGGGAAATCGACGGACAAGAATATACTCATGAGCGCGCTACGTCTACTCAACAAACCGGATTTTCGTTTATCGCACAGTGCCGTTCTTGGTTGCCCAATATTATTGGAGGCATTCTTTGGTTCGGAGTAGATGATACATACAGTACTGTCTATGTTCCTATGTATTGCGGCATTACCAAAATTCCATTATGTTTCAGACAAGGCAACGGAAGTATGGTTGAATATTCCGAAACATCTGCTTTCTGGTTGTTTAACCGTGTCACTAACTTCGCATACCTACGCTATAATTCAATGATTAAGGATATTCAACGCGTCCAAAACAAATTGGAATCGGGATTTATTAAAGATGTTGCCTCTTTCGATAAAGAAGCCAATACTAAACTAACTACGACAAAAGATACTACTGCAGTTATCAATATGCTAAATAATTTTTCCAACACTCAAGCAAATTTAATGTTTACAGAATGGAAAAAACTAGACCATTACTTAGTTGTAAAGTATATCGATGGAAATATCAAAAAAGAGAAAGATGGAAAATTCATCGAAAGCGAGTATCGGGAAGGTCAATGTGCATTTCCGGAGCAACCTAAGTATCCGGAGTGGTGGTATCGCAAAATTATTGAAAATCATGGTGAAACAATAAAAGTAAAAAAATAATTTTTTGATCATAAAATCAAAAAACGACTTGTACATTTTTCGTAAAAAAATGAAATGGCATTGAAAAGTATTTCAATGCCATTTTTTCTAGTTTTATATTCCCGACTTGATTAGTATCGTATCTGTATAATTGATTTTCCTTTAATAGGAAGTCGATCCGCTTAGTTCTTGCAAATTGGTTGCATATCGGATGACATTCTATTCATTCCGCGAGTTCTATAATCGACAATTTAGGACTTATAAATAAATATCCGGATTGCCTTCTAAGCATTTCAAAACATCAAGGTAATTAAATTTGAACAACCATTGAAGTCAGTAGACAAATACGGTGGGTCTAATAATGAAGCCCTCCGGAATTCTTTTTCATCTTCCTAACAGCAATTCCTGAATAACCTCAATGCTTTTCGGATATACATTTGCTTTATACAAACCAATTCTCAAACAGTTGTATATACTTTCAATAGCTACTCTACGCTCTCTAAAATAAAATATTGCTCGAAAATGTATACCCATCGAAATATCGAATATCGGAATAAGATTTTACAATTCCACACACCCTTATTTTTAACGATTCTCCTATATCCTTATTTTTATCAATCTCATCAAATGAGTAGCATTACCTTAATTTTCGGATGTTACCACCCGAAAATTAAGGTAATGCTACTC